>JABMML010000156.1 GCA_013205585.1 Chitinophagaceae bacterium
AAAATTGCCAACCCTATTACTTCTACTGCTAATACTTCTGCTTCTTCTGCAGAAGTAGCTAATTATAAAGTGCATATAAGATTGCTTACAGATAGTTATACCGATTTAGTGAAGGATAATAATATTTTCCCTTTCAGACCAGGTATGACAGCAAGTGCTGATATTCAAACAAAATCAAAAGTAAATGTGGTAACGGTTCCACTCAATGCAGTAACTACAAGAGACAAAGATGGCGAAGGCAAGGATACGAAAGTAGGTGCTGTTAAGACAGACGACAAAGCACCTGACAACGCTTCAAAAGAGGAAGAATTATTGGAAGTAGTATTTGTTTTAAGCAAAGACAATAAAGTGAAAATGGTGAAAGTAAAAACCGATATCCAAGACCTTAACTATATTGAAATCATTGGATTAAAAGTGGGAGATGAAGTTATTACAGGTCCTTATAGTATCGTAAGTAAGACTTTAAAAGAAGGAACACTTGTAAAAGTGGTGACCAAGGAGAAGCTTTTTGAAGAGAAGAAGTAAGAAGCGAATTAGCTTTAGATAAATACTTTAAAAAGGGGGGCATTTCAAATATGCACCCCTTTTTTATTTGTTTCGTATGTTTGTAATATGGAAAACAGTCGAATAGGTATTATAGGCAGTGGAAGTTGGGCTACTGCAATTGCTAAAATTGTTACAGACAATGGCCATCCTATTACTTGGTGGGTGCGCCAACAGTCCAATATTGACTACTTTACCAAAAGGCACCATAACCCACATTATTTAAGAAATACTTATTTCGATATTTCTAAAATTAATTTTACAGCTAGTATTCAGGCCTTAGTGGATCAGTCCGATATTATAATTATAGCAGTGCCTTCTATACATATTGCTTCAGCCTTAGAAGGCATTGATCCAACTGCTTTTAAAAATAAAAAAATTATTTCTGCAGTCAAAGGGGTTATTCCAAAATATAATATTTTGTTGAATGAATATTTAGCAAAACAATTTAATGTATCCTTAGAAAATTATTTTACTTTATTAGGTCCTAGTCATGCAGAAGAAGTTGCTGCTGAACAACTTTCTTATTTAACTTTTTCGGGATTAGATACAAAGCAAACAGAACAAATTGCTTCCTATTTTGAAACAGAATATATTAATACAAGAATTAATAATGATGTTTTAGGGGTGCAATATGCAGCAGTGGCTAAAAATATATATGCATTAGGGGCGGGCATTGCTCATGGCTTAGAATACGGTGATAATTTTTTAAGTGTATTTATTGCCAATGCTGCCAACGAAATGGACTGTTTACTTTCTGCCATTATGCAATCAAATAATAAGCAGCTTGAAAAAACGAATCATACCGCCTCAGCATATTTAGGCGATTTATTAGTGACTTGTTATTCTTTACACAGTAGAAATAGAACTTTTGGAAATATGATTGGCAAGGGCTACTCCGTGCGTGCTGCTGAATTAGAATTGAATATGGTGGCTGAAGGGTATAATGCAAGTAAGTGTATTATGGCAATGAAAGATACCATTCAAATAGATTTACCCATTATAAAAGCCATTTATCAAATTTTATGGGAAGGCCATGACCCGGCTACTACTTTCAAAGAAATTGAAAAAACTTTGGTTTAATATTATTTTAGATGCTTAGGTAGCTCTACTATTCATTTACCCAGAAAAAATCACTGGCAATACCATCTGCAAAAAACTTAGCTTCCTTAGTAAGTGTATACCCCTTCTCAGTGGGTTCAAGTTGCCCCATTGCTATATACTTAGGCGCAACAGACATTACATAAGCTTCATATTTTTCACCAAAATGAGTCTTGATATAATGAGTAGAGAAGCCTTCGCTTTTTCTAAGCGAAATCATCATATACTCGTTAAACTTTTGAGTAAGGCTTAAATTTTCTAGTTCAAAAGGAACTAATTTATTTTTAATAGATTGAAAATAAAGGGCGTTGTTGGCAATATTCCATTGTCGTTGGTCTCCATTAAAAGAATGTGCTGCGGGCCCTAGGCCTAAATAAGGAACTTGATTCCAATAATTACTATTGTGCTTGCTTCTGCCATTCGGCATCGCAAAATTAGATATTTCATAGTGCTCAAATCCGGCGGCTGTTAAGGCTGTCACCATTATTTCAAATTGTCTTGCTTGCTTTCTAGTATCAATATCTTCAATTTGTTTTTTGGCAATCATTGAAAATAAAGCTGTTTTTTCTTCTACCGTTAATGCATAGCAAGAAATATGATTTATATTATATTGAATTAATGTTGCTATATCGTCCATTAAATTTTCGTCGGATAAATGAGGGGTGCCATAAATTAAATCGGCACTGATATCTTTAAAGCCAGCAGCCTGTACTATTTTTATTGCTTGATGAGACTGTTCAACCGTATGTGCTCTATTCATCCAGGCAAGAGAGGCTGCTTGAAAACTTTGAATACCAATGCTGAGTCTGTTTACTCCTAAAGCCAACCAATCTGCAGCAATGACTGGGTTAATATCATCCGGATTGGCTTCAATGGTAAATTCAAAATGGGGAGCCAAATTAAAATTTGCTTTAATAGCTTCTATAATCATTTCTAATTCGGCCTTCTTTAATAAAGAGGGTGTGCCACCTCCAAAGTAGATTGTTTCAATAGGGGCAGTAAGATAATTTTTTTGAATCTTTATTTCTTCTACTAGGGCATGGGTGAATTCTTGAATATACTCAGTTTGCGTAGAGAAGTGAAAATTACAATAGTGACAGGCTTTTTTGCAAAAGGGGATATGAATATAGATGCCTGCCATAGGGAGCGTTATCTAACAAAGCTAGTTATTAGTTACTAATTATGCATCAGGATACTTATTTTTGCAGTAGATGATTTTAAATCTCCATAAAGCTTTTTTTATAGTAGTGTGTATGCTATTAGGGTGCATGCACTCTATAGTGGTGTATGCACAAAATCCAACTGCTTTATCTATAAAAGATACGAGTCAAATGGGCCTGGACAGTTTGGTTAAAAAAGACAGCTTGATGATAAAATATATTCCAGTGCTACCCAGCACTTATCAAAAAGCAGATGCTTGGTTTATGCAAGAACAGTTAGCCGCAAAAGGAGATACGGTACTCAATAATATAAAAATATATCAAACGTATTTTAGTAATAAAAGCAATGCCTTTAAATTATATGATCAAACTTCAGTAAACAATAGAAATGCTCAAATTATTTATAAAATTGAACAGCGCTATGCCTTATCAGATAAAGATGCCTTATTTTATTTATTAGTGGGCATATTACTAATATATGGATTTGTGAATAATATGTATCCCCAATATTTTCAAAAACTATTTAGTCAATTTAGTCAGTCCTCTATGCGCATGATGCAAAATAGAGAACAGCTATTAAATAATAGTGTTGCTTCTTTACTTTTGAACTTATGTTTTGTTTTAAGTTTTTCTTTAATGGCTTCCTTACTTATTTATAATAGCCACTTATTGCCTATTTCTTTTTGGCTTGTTTACTTTTATATTTGCCTTTTCTTTACCAGCTTATACCTTGGAAAATATATTTGTTTAGAAATAGCGGGGGCTATTTTTAGTACGAAAGAATTAGTAAAGACCTATGTATTCGTAGTATTTATGATTAACAAGGTACTAGGCATACTGCTGTTGCCCTTTATTCTTATATTGGCGTTTGCAAAGCCCATTTATTTCCCGGCGGCTATTATAGGGGCTGGAGGCCTTTCTGTGTTACTTTTCCTATATCGTTATTTATTTTCGCTTACCTCGGTAAGAAACAAATTACATATATCCTCCTTTCATTTTTTTCTTTACCTTTGTGCATTCGAAATACTGCCGCTTATGATCTTGTATAAATTAGTGGTGCAGTATTTTGGTGGAACGTATTAAAAGTTGAATTATAAAAATGGCTATTAAAAAAATACTTATTTCGCAAGCACGTCCAGAAAGCGAAAAATCGCCTTATTTTGATTTGGAAAAAAAGCATAAGGTAGCGCTTCACTTTCATCCCTTGATTCAGTTAGTGCCCATTGCCGCCAAAGATTTTAGAAAAAACAAAATTGATATTACTGTTTTTACGGCAGTTGTTTTCACTAGCAAACATGCCATTGACCATTTTTTTAGAACCTGCGACGAATTAAAAGTAAGTATCAATCAGGATACAAAATATTTCTGTGTCACTGAATCGGTGGCGCTTTATTTGCAGAAGTTTATCATGTACCGTAAAAGAAAGGTATTTTTTGGTGCAGACGGAACCAATAAAAAGTTATTCGATGTTTTAAACAAACATAAGGGCAATGAAAACTTCTTATATGTATGTAGCGAAAACCAACAAGACAATGAAATTGTGGGTTGGTTAAAAGACCATGAATGTAAATTTGATTTAGGTTATATGTACAGAACAGAGTTTAGCGATATTAAAAAAGTATTTGATGAACATAGTTTTGATATAATATGCTTATTCACACCAAGCGGTTTAAAAAGCTTGTTTCAGAACATGCCTAAGTTTAAACAAAATGGAACAGCCATTGGGGCTTTTGGTTCAAGTACTTGCAAGGCAGTGGAAGAAGCAGGTCTTACATTACATATTAAAGTGCCTAGTCCACAAACACCAAGTATGATTTCCGGTCTGGAACAATTTCTTTGCTCTAATAGTAAAAAGAAATAAATAAATTGCATTCAAATGAATGTAAGTCCAAAGCACACCAATAGTCTTATACACGAGACCAGCCCTTATTTACTGCAGCACGCACATAATCCAGTGCGCTGGGAACCCTGGTCTGAAAAAGCATTGGCCTTAGCCAAAGAAAAAAACCAACCTATTTTATTAAGCATTGGCTATGCAGCCTGCCATTGGTGTCATGTGATGGAAAGAGAAAGTTTTGAATCCGAGACCGTGGCTGGCTTTATGAATGCTCATTTTATTTGTATTAAAGTAGATAGAGAAGAAAGGCCCGATATAGATCATATATATATGGACGCCTTACAAGCCATGACAGGCGCAGGGGGCTGGCCCTTAAATAATTTTTTATTACCAAATGGAAAACCATTTTACGGGGGCACTTATTTTCCACCCATAGCCATGCAACAAAGAGCTTCTTGGATGGACGTTTTACAAGGTGTTAAAAATGCATTTGAAAATAATTATGAAAAATTAGTAGAGCAGGCGAATGAACTTACTAATCATATTGTAAGAAATGTTGTTGTACCTGTGAAAGCGACTTCAGTTATTAGTTCAGGCGATAATACCACATGCGTTGTAGATAATAGTGAAGAGCCGCTAGCCACCAAGGAAGAAATTGAAATTATTGCAGGACGTATTTTACAACAAGCCGATACCCAGTGGGGTGGATTTGGCAATGCCCCTAAGTTTCCTCAAACCTTTGTTTTGCAAATGCTTTTTAGAAATTATTATTTGAATAAGCATGAAGCCTCCTTGGTGCATGCCATTCGTTCTATTGATAAAATGATACAAGGGGGTATTTATGATCATTTAGCAGGAGGTTTTGCAAGATATAGTACCGACTCACAGTGGCAGGCGCCCCACTTTGAAAAAATGTTATATGACAATGCTTTGTTAATGGGTGTGATAGCAGAGGCGTATCAAATCACGCAAAAGCAGTCTTATAAAAAAGTGATAGAGCAAACCATACATTTTTTACATAGTGAATTATGCAATGAGCAAGGTGCCTACTATGCAGCGCTTGATGCAGACAGTGAAGGGGTGGAAGGTAAATTTTATACTTGGTCTTATGCTGAAATAAAAACATTATTGGATGATTCTATTTTTGAAGATTTCTGTACCTATTATCAAATAACAGAAGCAGGCAATTGGGAGCATACTAATATTTTATGGACTGTAGAGGCGATGGAGCTAGGCATGCAGGATGGTTTTGAAAAAGCAAGAGCAACACTCTTGGAAGCAAGGGCTAAAAAAATAAGACCAGCGCTTGATTATAAAATAATCTTGTCTTGGAATAATTTAATGATTATTGGACTTTGTAAAGCCTATGAAGCTTTAGGCAATGCAGCGTATAAGCAAAAAGCTATTGATACGATGCGATGGATAGAAGAAAATATGTGGAATGAAAAAGAAAATTATTTTTATCATACAAATACCAAGGGGGTAAATAAATCTTTTGCATTTTTGGATGATTATGCAAGTTTAATTCAAGCTTATATTCATTTGCAAGAAATTACAGGCGATGTATCTTATCTAGAAAAAGCAAAAAATTGGATGCACTATCTGCAAGCGCATTTTATAGCAGAAGATGGCCTTTTTTATTATTTCACCCCAGACTATCAAAAAGATATTATTGTAAGAAAAAAAGAAACCTATGATGGGGCACAACCAAGTGGCAATTCGATGATATGTTTGAGCTTGTATTATTTAGGCACCCTATTTGAAAACGACCAGTGGACCAGTCAGGCGGAGCAAATGATAAGGTCGATGCGTAAATTGATATTGCAATATCCATCAGCCTATAGCTATTGGGCTCAAAGTTTTTCGGTCATGACCGAAGGGTATCAATCTTTGGTGGCGGTGGGGCCAAGCGTGAGAACCGGTATCGAAAAGCTAGTTTCTAGGTTTTTACCTCAGAAAATGCTTCTTTTCATACCTAGAAATTTTTCTAGTATACCCATGTCATTATCAAAGCAAGGTAATGATAATCAATACTTTATATGTAAAAATAAAACATGCTATCACCCAGTATCTAGTCTTAGCGAATTTTTAGCAAAAGTCTAACAACTAATGTTTTAATTTGCATTTCCTATTTATGCAGTGAGAATCAGTACTTTCTGCAAAAAAAAAGCCCCATTTTTTTTATTAAAAATGAAATTTAATTAAAAAAAATTCGTTCTAAAGAAGATAAGAACCGGTAAAACTAAAATATGATTACAAGATTGAAGAAATTGCCTTTTAAACTGCCCTTGGTATTAGTTGCTATTATACTAGGTTCTATAAGTATTTTATCTTTTAAAGAACCTAAGTTTCGTTCCGATCCTTATAT
>JABMML010000157.1 GCA_013205585.1 Chitinophagaceae bacterium
AAAGGGCGAAGAAAAATCTACAAAAAAGCTCCCCGTTTTCTCGGGGAGCTTTTTTAAAAATCATTAGAGAAATAATTTACAGGGCCTAATTTTCAATAGGCCCAGGTAAATTATTTAACTCGTTCTACGTATTCTCCGTTTTTGGTATTAATCTTAATCTTCTCTCCCTCGTTTACGAATAAAGGCACCATTACAGTTGCTCCCGATTCAATGGTGGCAGCTTTAAGGGCACGGGTGGCAGTATCTCCTTTAACGCCATTCTCACAATAGGTAATTTTAACGTCTATCTTTTCTGGAAGCTCTGCTCCAATAGGAAGTTCAGTTTCAGTATTCATAAATACAAATACTTCAGCGCCATCAATTAAAAACTGAGGGGCGTCAATCATTTCCTCGGCCATTGCAATTTGCTCAAAAGTCTCGGTGTTCATCAAGTTGTAGCCGCTATCGTCTTTATATAAGTATTGAAAGGTTTTCTTTTCCACACGCACAGGATATATATTCTCACCACTATTCCATGTTTTTTCAATAGATCTTTTATTGTCTACCCCTTTTAATTTGGCCCATATTTTAGCTGCTGCACGGGCAGTTTTGTTTTCTCCAAATTCTACTACAGAATATAAGTTACCGTCTAATTTTAGAATCATTCCACGACTGATGTCTGAAGTTGTTGCCATAATTATTTTTTTAAATTTGTCTGAGAGAACCGTAAAAGTAGCACATGAAAGCCATTTATAAAAAAACCTTCAATTTTTGTTGTAAAATAAGTGTAAAAAAACCTCGATTAGCCTATTTTTGCGCCACAAATAACAAAATAGCCCACATGTCAGTATTAGTTAATAAAAATTCAAAGGTCATCGTACAAGGTTTTACCGGTACTGAAGGAAGTTTTCATGCCAGTCAAATGATTGAATATGGTACTACTGTGGTGGGTGGTGTAACCCCTGGCAAAGGCGGTACGGTGCATTTAGAAAAACCTGTATTTAATACAGTAGCCGATGCTGTTAAAAATACGGGCGCGAATGTAAGTATCATATTTGTACCTCCTGCATTTGCAGCCGATGCCATTATGGAAGCCACAGATGCTGGTATTGCATTAGTAGTTTGTATTACGGAAGGTATTCCAGTGCAAGACATGGTGAAAGTAAAAAATTACTTATTAGGAAAAACAACTCGTTTAATAGGACCTAACTGTCCAGGTGTAATAACTGCAGAAGAAGCTAAGGTGGGTATTATGCCAGGCTTTATTTTCAAAAAAGGAAAGATTGGTATTGTTTCCAAAAGTGGAACCTTAACTTATGAAGCAGCAGACCAGGCAGTAAATGCAGGCCTAGGTGTTTCAACAGCCATTGGAATTGGTGGTGACCCTATTATTGGAACAACTACTAAAGAGGCTGTAGAATTATTAATGAACGATCCTGAGACAGAAGGTATTATCATGATTGGAGAAATTGGGGGAAGTATGGAAGCAGATGCTGCCCATTGGATTAAGGATAATTTAAGAAAACCAGTCGTAGGTTTTATTGCTGGTCAAACAGCGCCTCCAGGTCGTAGAATGGGGCATGCGGGTGCTATCATTGGTGGTGCAGATGATACTGCTGCTGCTAAAATGAAAATTATGGCAAGCTGCGGAATACATGTAGTAGCTAGCCCTGCAGATATTGGAATTACCATGGCAGAAGCCTTAAAAAAGAAATAAACTACTATTTATATTCAGTAATCCCTTATCCCAAAAAGATAAGGGATTTTTTTATTGTAAGTTTGTCCTATGAAATACGCGCTATTATTATTTACCTTTTTTTTATGCAGCCAATTAACCATGGCGCAGCATAAACCTGCTATTAAAATAAATTGCATAGCACCCGTAAAATTAAAAACGGGCCAGTCAGTGAAATTAAAAGTGCAAGTAATTCATAATTTAAAAAAAGAAAAAACAGGAACACTCATTTTGTCTCTTATTAATCATCAAACAAAGACATCGGTTGATGGTTGGTTTTTAAATATTTTTCCATTGCAATATTTCACCACTATAAAAAATGAAAAGTTTGAAGTGGAGTTTCCTTTTACCGTACCCAACGATTATAGCGATAGTTTTGATTTAGTATTAGTTGCCCATGTTGGAAATTTAAAAGATAGTATTGGCTTTGTCATTTCCACCAATAAAGTAATTCCTTTTGGAAAAAAACGTTAAATATTTAATCATTGGTCAAGGCTTAGTAGGCACTTGGCTTGGTTATTTTTTGAAGCAAAGAAATATTTCATTCGCCATTGTAAACGATAGTAGCACTGCCTCTGCCACGATGGTGGCAAGTGGGGTAATGAACCCAGTAACAGGTAGAAGAATGGTTCAAACATGGATGATAGAAGAAGTATTACCATTTGCAGTATCAAGCTATGAAAGCTTCCAAGAAAAAACAAATACAAAAGTTATATCCAAGGCCCCTGTTGTTTTAATTCATCCTTCACAACAAATGAAAGATAGTTTTGACTATCGAATTGATCATGATAATGTTTATTTAAAAAACAATAATCCCTTAACATGGGACTCTTTTTTTAATACGCATTTTGGTACTGGAGAGATTGAGTCTTGTTATTGGATTGACTTATTAGTATTTTTGGAAGCAGGGAAAAAACAATTTGCTGAAAATTATATAGAATCTAATTTTAATTACAACCATTTAAAATTAGTAGATAAAGGTGTGGAATGGGAAAATATAACTGCGGAGAAAATTATTTTCTGCGATGGAGTAAATAGTATGATGAACCCTTATTTTAAAACGATTCCCTTTGCACCCAATAAAGGAGAAGCGCTTATTATAGAAATAAAAGGACTACCTGCAAATCATATCTATAAAAATAATTTAGCCATTGTGCCTTGGAAAGAAAATTTATTTTGGGTAGGCTCTAGCTTTGAGTGGGACTATGCAAACACTACGCCAACAGATGCCTTTAAGCAAAAAACAATTGAAAGTTTAAATGCAGTACTAAAAATTCCTTATACCATTGTGGACCATCTTGTAGGTATAAGGCCTGCCAATACCGAGCGCCGCCCCTTTGTGGGCTTGCATCCTAGCTACCCTCAAATAGGTATTTGTAATGGCATGGGCACCAAGGGCTGTTCATTAGCTCCTTATTTTACCCATGAATTAATTGAGCATATTGAAAACAAGGCTCTAATTCATGCCGAGGCCAATGTTCAAAGGTTCAAGCATTTAATAAGTTCCTAAAAAAAGTTCCCAAAAAATAAAAAAAATCAATATTTTTAAATATCATTCATTAAACCATTGTCTTAATCATGAACGAAGAAGAAAAAAAATTATATAATATTCCTATTGTTTATCGCAAAATGGAAAATTTGCATATTTTTTTTTGGATTTTTAAAGATATCGCCTGGTGTATGGGATTTACTTGGCTAGGTATTGCAATGATTATTCCCACTTTAACTATTTCCTTTATTATTGCTTGGAGAACAAGACATATTGTTTATGAATTATGTCATAACCTAGCTATTAGTGTTTGGATAATGGCCAACTCCTTTTGGATGTGTACTGAATTTTTTGGTGTAGATACGACTATCGTAGCGGGCACTATTACGGTGAAACAATTAGCTATGATTCCATTTATTACCGGCGTTATCATATTAGCTTATTACTATTTAATATATAAGCCAAGACATAAGCATGAAGTAGCTAGCTTTTAATGACTATAAATACTTCTTCAATTGATTGGCTCTTAAGGCAGTGATAATACCTAAGCTACTTACTGTTAAAAAAGCCCATCTAAGACCAATGGCTTGAGATAAAAATCCTATAATGGGCGGGCCAATTAAAAACCCGAAAAAACCTATAGAAGAAACGGAGGCTAGTGCAATACTCACCTTACTAGGCTCAGTGGT
>JABMML010000158.1 GCA_013205585.1 Chitinophagaceae bacterium
AAAATTCTACTTTGAAACTCATCTCTTTTTAAAGAATATAAATCAACGGCTGTATAATAAACAGCGTTGTCTCTAATTTTAGTTCTAGTAATAGGGCGAACAATTACATTTTTAAAATCATAGCCTATCTCTCTTACTATTTTGGGTGCTTCAGATGATTGCACTCTATATAAAACAGTTAAGTCAATCACTACTTCTAAACCATCGGCTGTTAAAACGCGAATGGCATCATCTCCTGCCATTTCACCTTCAGCATGCACTCCACTCATCGTATAATTTTGTGTTCTAACATCTATTGTATTAACAGACATCAAAGGATTTACAAAGTTTAAACCGCTGGTAATAACTTCATCTTGTACTTTTCCAAATAAGGACTGTACTCCAATTTCTCCAGCATCAATTTGCTTAATACAAGACGTTAATACACCAATGGTAATAACCACTAATCCAATAATACGAATAGTACCCTTACGAAGATAAGCAGGTAAATTAAAATTTTCAACAGCGCCCGCTGCAAAAAATAGTGCAACACCCATTAAAATAAATAACATATAATTAAATTTAATTAAGCTAAAGTTACATTATTTCAGCTTGCTGCTACTAAATAGTTTACTAGAAAATGGCCTCAGAGAGATGATTTATTTCATATAAACAGTCTTTCCTGTTTTAGCCGATTGTATAGCTGCTTCTAAAATGCGATTCACCATCACATTATTCTCTGTAGAATATAAACCATAAGGTTCTATTTTCTCCTTCCCTCTAAGTACGGCGTGTAAATAAGAGAAGGGGTCGGTGAATACATGAATATCTTTTTCAGTAACTGTTTTTTCTGTTTCAGGTGCTGCTTCTTTATTTCTTAATCTCATTTTTTGTGCATTCACGGCTATAATATAAGCAGAGTCTCCGTATACTTCCATATCCTTTCTTGCAAAAGTCCAGGCCCATGAAGGTTGTAAGATGGCCTGCGTTTTAGCATAGTTCACTATAATAGTTGCGTTGTCGTCTACCTTAGGATAAATGGAAGGCTTGAACTGATTCATCACTGCCGTTACAGAAACAGGTATTTCTCCATGCATTAAATAAGTCATTAAATTGGCACCATAACATCCAAAGTCAACAATAGAACCTCCCCCATTTTCAATAGGATCGGTTAACCAATTAAAAAACTCTGGACTCACCCCAATTTCTTTAGGGCCTTGATGTCCATGATGAAAAACAACTTTTCTTATTTGTCCTACATAGTTTTCTTCTTTGATAAGTCTAAAGGTTTCAAAAGTAGAAGGATACCATGAAGTCTCGTAATTGGTAAGTAGCATTACATTATTCTTTTTAGCTAATGCCTCCATAGCCAAGGCTTCTTTTAAATTAGAAGCAAGTGGTTTTTCCACCATAATATGAATGCCTCTTGGAGCTGCTGCTTGGGCTACCTTTAAATGTTCATGAATAGAACCGAATGCGACAACCGCTTCTGGTTTTGTTTTATCAAGTGCAGCTTCTAAATTACTGTAGAATAAATCTTTACTTAAATTAAATTTTAGAGCATTTTTTTCAGCTATGGCTTTATTAGGCTCATAAATACCTACAATTTCAATGACATCGGTTTTGGCTTTATTTAAAATCCAAGAAACATGTCCATGCGTAATTCCTGCCACTACTACTCTCACTGCACCTGTTTTACCTGTTTGTGCCTCCAAGTTAATTGTTATACAAAACAAACTAACTAGGCTTAGAAAAAACAAAGACTTCATTTTCATAATTTTAAATTTAAGTATGGACAAAACGCCTATTTCGTTAATGAATTTAATGCTTTTACTATGAAAAATAGACCCGCTAGTCAAATAAGTTGCCCTAGTTGCTTTTTTGAGCCTTAGAGGGCTATCAAAATCAAGTCAATTATTTGTATCCCGATGCCTAACTTTAGAATATGAAAGCATTTCAACTAAATATAAGTATATCCATTATTGCTATATGCAGCTTTTTATCACAAACTACGCTGGCTAATAATGATACACTTTATATACAATCCCCCAATGGGAAAATAAAAGTAGCCATATGGATGGATGCTCAACTAAAATACAGTGTACAATATCAAGACCAAACAATCCTTAATACAAATAGTATTGACCTTGAAATAAAAGACCAAGCCAGTCTTTCCGATGAAAACAAAATAACAAGTACGATTACTAAACAAGTCAATACTATTATTCAAGTACCAGTTTCAGAAAGAAGAAAAAAAATAGTAGATAAGTATAATGAAATTAACATTCAAACTAAACAACCTTATAGAATTATTTTTAGAGTATTTGATAATGGACTTGGCTATCAAATAAATACTTTATTTCAAGACAGTATTTATATTAAAAATGAAATAGCTAAGTTCAATTTTAATATAAATACAAATGGCTATTTACCCATTGTGCATGCTAGAGAAAATGAAGATATCTTCCATACTAGTTTTGAAGAACCCTATCCACTTCTTCCACTGTATAGTTTTTCTTCCAACACCATCGCCTATAATCCTATTTTATTAGTCCCCGAAAAAGCACCCAAGATAGCTATCACAGAATCGGACTTATTAGACTATCCAGGTATGTTTTTAAAAGGAACCAACACTAATTCGATAGAAGCAATCTTTGCGCCTTATCCTGCTGAAGAAAAAACAACCAATGAATTATACCCAGAAGTGGTGGTTACCAAAAGAACTAATTATATAGCCCATACTAAAGGAACGAGATCCTTGCCCTGGAGAATTATCATGATTGCCCCTGAGGACAAAGATTTACCCAGCAATGATATGGTCTATCAATTAGCAAGTCCCTCTGCTATACAAGATGTAAGTTGGGTGCACCCTGGTAAAGCCACAGACGAATGGATTATCAATATTAATTTATTCAATATTCCTTTTAAAGCTGGGCTAAACACAGCTACTTATAAATACTATATTGATTTTGCAGCGCGATTTGGTTTTGATAGAATTATGATGGATGCAGGCTGGAGCGATTATAAAGACTTATTTAAAGTCATTCCCGAAATTAATATGGATAGTTTAGTTGCCTATGCTAAACTAAAAAATATAAAATTAAGCATGTGGACTATTGCGGTCACTTTAGATAAACAATTAGAACCCGCACTAACTCAATTTAACAAATGGGGTGTTGATTTTATAATGACCGACTTTATAGATAGAGACGATCAAAAATCTGTTCAATTCTATGAACGCATTGCGAAGGCCTGTGCAGCACATAAAATAATGATTATGTATCATGGGGCCAATGCACCCAAGGGTTTTAATCGCACTTATCCCAATGCGATTACAAGAGAAGGGGTTTTAGGATCTGAATATAATATATGGAGTGAAAAAGTTACCCCTAGTCATGATTTAATTTTACCCTTTACTAGAATGCTTGCAGGCTCCTTTGATTATGAACCAGGTTTTTTAAACAATGCCACTAAAAAGAGTTTTAGAAATATTGAAGGGGCTCCCATGAGTTATGGCACAAGGTCTCATCAGTTAGCCATGTTTGTAGTATTTGATAGTCCCATGCAAATTTTTTCAGGCAACCCTTCTCAGGCCTATTTAGAACCCACCTTCATGAATTTATTAGGTCATATACCTACAGGCTGGGACGATACCAAAGTTTTAGATGCCAAAGTGGGTGAATATATTGTAACTGCCAGAAATAAAAATAAAGATTGGTATATAGCAGGTATGAATAATTGGACAGCCAAAGAACAAAGCATTGATTTTTCTTTCTTAGAAAAAGGGAATTATAAAGCCACTATTTGTAAAGATGGAATCAACGCCGATAAATTTGCAGCAGATTATAGCATCTCATCTCAGCTTATTAATAATACATCTACCCTTAGTATCCACATGGCGCCTGGTGGAGGTTTTTTAATTAAACTTATTAAATTATAAAAAGAGGGCCCCATAGAAATGGGGCCCGATTAACGATTGCTTGCTTAAAACCAATAAACCTGAACTATTAAAATTTATACACAGCGGCTATTAAGAAATTACCCGCATACTGATTTAAATTATTGTTGTTATTAAAGAAAATTTTGTCTTTCGCATTATCAAATCTTATTTCTGGAATAAGGGTTAGCTTAGAGAAATGTATATTCGCCGATAATGTGTTTTGAAAAATAGAAGTACCCACGCCCACTGCATTTTTAGTATCATTAAAATATTCCGATCTTAAAGCAAAACCAAATTTAGCGGAAGGGTCATAGTTTACATACACTGCATTGCTTGTCCAATTATTTCCTCCAATATTAGCAATGGTGCCATCATAGCTAATACCCAGTTGGGTACTCACTACACCATTCAATACTAAATCAAATTGAGACTTGTCTTTACCCCCTTGATAATTCAAAAAAGCTTTTAATTTATCGTCCTTGGAGCTAGTACTAAACTGCGCAATAAGCATTTTATTGGGTGAATCAGCACTCACAAAATCGGTAGGTTGCGCAAAACCTATCATCATAGCCGATTTACCCCCTAAAGCAATATCTGCTCTAATACCTGTATGAAAAAAGGGACCATAAGAAAATCCATAACTCATACTATAGTTTCTATTTGAATAAGCATCTAATAACTCATAGCCAATATGTGTCGCCCATTTACCAACTGTAATTTTTAGTCCATTCATGGGAGCATAACTTAGATAAGCTTGTTTAATGGCCTGCGCTACTCCATTATCATTGTAAGAAAACTCTTGAGCTCTTTTACCTAAACCTAAATCGAGTGTACCTGCAAAATTTCCTTTGGTATGATCTAACTTAATAGAAGCCATACCTAATTGTAATGATTGATTAGAATTAGTGAAGCTTGTTTTATTATTGGTAGACTG
>JABMML010000159.1 GCA_013205585.1 Chitinophagaceae bacterium
AATTCATCTGCTTTTTTATCTAATTCATTTTTACTATCAAAAACTTGTGCTCCAGTAGTTGCATCCCATACACTAAATGATCTTGCCCCTAATGAATATAAAGCATCAAAATCACCATCACCATCGGTATCGCCTAAAGTTGTAGTAATATTAAGTCTTCCTAAATTAGCATCTTTTTGTAAAGTTGCTGCTGTTGGAAAACTTATAGGATCTAATATTACAGTACCTGCTCTTTTCATTTCAATAAACGCTGTATATTCTCTTGAATCTCCTTCATTTGCAGTAAATAAATAAGGCTTACCGTTATAATTATAATAGGCAATCGCATCTGGCATATACATACCAAATACCTTATTATATGTTGTAAATTCCTTTTTGCTATCCTTATCACTTGCGTCAATTGCATTCGCAGGTAATGAATAGTCTTTAAAGCCTAAAGGCATTATTTTTTTAACAATTCCAGTAACAATATCAATTTCAGCAATAGCATTGTTTTCTTGTAAAGTCACATAGGCTGTTGTATTATCATCTGAAACAGTAATGTATTCTGGTTCGATATCTTTGTTAAAATTCTTACCTGGACCAAATATTCTAAAACCTTTTGCAGTTAATGCAGTTAATTGACTTTCAAAAGCTGAAAAATTAATTGTTTTAACTGAATAGTCAGACACTTTTATAATAGATACTGAACCTTCTGGATCATTTAAATAATTATCACTTGGTTCGCCTTCATTTGCAGAAATAATATAATTACCATCTGGGGTAAAAGTAACCATGTCAGGTAATGAACCTACATTAATTGATTTTATTTCGGCGTAGGTAGATGTATTAAAAACAACAATTTTGCCTGCAGCTTGTTTGTCGGTTGACTCAACGGCAGCAGCTAATTTACCATTACTAACAGCAACGCTGTTTACATAGCCACCATAAGGTACCATGCTAATTGAATGTATGACACTAATTAATGCTGGGTTACTAATATCAATTACATCAATTTTATTTAATATGTAGCTATTATTTACTGCGAATAATCTGTCTGTAGAAGGATCAAAAGCTGAAATTTCTGCAGCATTAGTGCCACCTAAATTAATGGAGGCAATTTCAGTATAGCCACTAAGGTCTTCATTCTGCGTGTTTTCAAGAGGGGCGGAATTATCTTCTTTTCGGCAAGAAAATACAGTGACTGTAATTAATAATAGATAAACGAATTTTAATTGCTTCATATTTTAAATTTAAGCATGAAAGATATTAATACTCTATTATCTGTATGTTACGAATACATTAACTAATTGTTAACTGTATATTATCTGTAAGTTTAAGTAAAAGGTTGCCTATTAAAGACATCATAGAAATATTAGTTACAGCTATTTTCTTTTTTTATTCCTAATGAATTTAGGTCCCAACCATAGCCAAAACCCTGTAACAGTAAATAAGAATAATGAGCTACCCATTATGGATGTATATACTAATTTAATTGGCTCTCCATTGGTTTTGAAATAACGATCTAGGAATGAGCCATCATGTATATCCTCAAAAAAATCAGATCGGCGTTGACTTATCTGTAAAACAGCTCCCGATTGACCATCTAATTGAATTTCCCAATAATTGTCTACGTATAAAAATTTAACGATTCCCTTATCTTTTCTGATATCAATTCTATCTAGTTCAGTGCTTAATGATTTATCTACTTTATTGATTAAAACACTGTCTGAAATACTTAAAAGTTCTTTGGTGGTTTTCCAAGTATTTAAATTTGTAGAGCTTCCTTTCATTGTGGCTGGAAGTATCCAACCATTACTGTTTTTTTTCCATCCAAGTGTTAATCCTGTTATGGCAACAATAAAAAAGAACAAAAATAGGCATGCCCCCAATGTTCTGTGCACTTTTCGAAAAATTCGTAAAATAGTTACTTGCATGTCTCTAAGATAAAACTTATATCAATTGTAGCCCAAAATAACCAATAGCTGTAAATAGGCCGCATCTTAATAATACGCCTAGGCTGCACCAAAATACCATTTTATTGGTAGGCACATTAAAGCCTACGCCAATACCAATACTAATAGGAGCACCAACAGTCATCGTGCCTAATAAGCCTAAACCCACAACACCATATTTCTGCCAAATTTTTAAGGCAAATCCTGGCTCTTTGGCAACTTTTTCGACTTTATTTTTTCTGAATGTACTTATCCATTTTTTAATAATATCACCTAAGTAGGCTGCTACAAAAACACCTATTAAACCTCCTAATAAACTGTATGAAAAAATGGCAATTGGATTTAGTTTGAAAGCAAAGCCTGCAGGAATAGCAGCATATATTTCAAAAGTGGCTAAGCCAATTACAGTAAGAATCTTATAAATCATTTTGAGTTCTACTTTTTAATCAACTCAAAATAAGTAGCCACGAACCTGTCATTCACAATACTGCCTTGCACTTTGGCTTTTTTAATGGCATTGCAAAAACCCTCTGTGTCATGTGCATCACCATGATCGTCAATGTTAGTTCCATCAACAAAGTAGTTCTTGCCTTTTAATTTAATAGCTAAATTACAACCGTCACCTTTCATTTTATACATACAATTACCACAGGTAGCCCCCACCTCATAGGTTGGATTTTTTGGGTTGAATACTAGTTTTTTCTTAGTAGTGTCTTGAGCATAAGTAAATGAAAAAGAAACTAACATAATAAGTAAGAACAATAATTTTTTCATAAAATTTATTTTAAAATGTAAACGCAGATCTAATATTAAAATTAATCATAACCGACCCCAAAACTACGTTAAATTTGGCCGAAATAGAGGGTAAAATACCAATAAGTACTATAAAAATGCCTAATTTTGTGTATTAATTTATAAGGTTAAAATAAAACAAAGAAAAATGAAAAAATTATTAATACTTACAGTTATACTATTTGTTTCAGTAGTAGTAAATGCCCAAATTTTGAAGGCAGAATTAACGGCCACAGGTCTTACTTGTTCTATGTGTTCTAAAGCCACTTATAAGCAGTTAATATCTATAGCAGCTGTAGAAAAAGTAGAACCCGATTTAAACAATACATCCTTCCTGCTTTATTTTAAAAAGGGCAGTGCTGTTAATATTGATGACGTTAAAAACAAAGTAGAAGATGCAGGCTTTTCTGTGGGTGAATTAGTGGTGGTATTTAATTTTAAAAATCAGCAGGCAGAAAATAACAGCTCATTTACTTTAGATAATAACACCTATACTTTTATGGATACGAAAGCGGGTACTTTAAGCGGAGCAGTAAAAGCAAAAATTTTGGATAAAGGTTTTATCGAAGACAAAGAGTACAAACAAATTTCAAAGACGGCAATGCAATATCCAACTTATGCTACTATCATTAAAAATGTATATCATATTAAGGTGTTATAATATGTATAAAATTTTCCTTTTTATTTCCCTTTTTATTTATTCCACTGCTTTTTCTCAAGAGCTATTTGTATTCACAGAACCTGCAAGTAATATGCCTTCAAAGTCATTAGGGTTCAGAGATATGAATGGGTTCTTTTTAGAGAAAGATGGTAAACTAAATTACCATAATATGCCAGAGCTTATGTGGGGTATTAATAAAAAATGGATGGTGCATGCGCAAGGGTTTATAAGTAACCGACAAGAAGGTGGTTTTGAAACAGAAGGAGGGAGTTTATATGCGAAGTATAGGTTCTTTAGTGAAGATGCAAAACAAAGTCATTTTAGAATGGCCTTGTTTGCGCGTGCTAGTAAAAATAGAGCTGATATTCACCAAGATGAAATTGAGACAATGGGCCATAACACAGGCTACGAGGCTGGGTTTATTGCTACTAAATTATTGCATAAGGTGGCTATTAATAGTACCCTTAGTTATGAAAGGGCGTATGATAATAAACCCAATTATAAGTTTCCTCCAATGCAGAGTAATAGTGCAATGAATTATACTTTATCTGTGGGTAAACTAATGCTACCTAAAATATATACAAGCTTTAATCAAACGAATGTTAATCTAATGTTTGAACTCATTGGTCAGCGTTTAAACGGTAATCAAAAATCGTTTTTAGATATGGGGCCTTCCATACAATTTATTGTGAAAAGCCAAGCAAGGTTTGATATTGGCTACCGCAGGCAATTATACTCTACCATGGAAAGAACAGCACCCAATGGTATGGTATTTAAATTTGAGTACTTATTTTTTAATGTATTTAAGTAGTTATTTAAATAAGAACAGTATTTAGCTTAAAATTCTATGATAAAACCAATGGTAGGTATTAAAGTGCCTTCTGCGTTTTCTAATAAATAAGGAATTGCATTGCTGCCATTTGTTTGTATAGGTTTTCCATTGGTAGTTATGAAAGCTGAATTATCTTCTTTTCTTCTAAAAGTATATTGAGGCGAACCCGTGCTTTTAGATGCATA
>JABMML010000160.1 GCA_013205585.1 Chitinophagaceae bacterium
ATTTTCTCAAAAAATCTTCATAACCCTGAGGTCCCGGGTTCAAATCCCGGTCTCGCTACATGAAAATCAAGGACTTACGTTAAATCGTGGGTCCTTTGTTGTTTCTGCGTGAGGTTTATTCAATTAATTATTAATTACCACTTACTTTAACTCTAGCTTTTTCCTCGTCAGCTCCAGAACCCTTTTTAATAACTGGTTTAAAGTTTTTTCCAAAGCGATAAGTAAAACTTAGACTTACAATTCTTGAATCCCTCTTATTGCTAAAATTAGCTTCTGTTTTACTGAACTTAATAACACCGGAAGGAAAGTTGGTTAGGAAAATATCTCTTGCTCCTAATTTAAGCGTACCCTTATTATTAAGTACCTGTTTTTGTATAGCAAAATTTACTTGACTTAATGGGTTGATGACAAGTTGTCCCTCAATCCCCTTAGTCCTATACCAGCCACTTAGTTCTGCATTCCAACCTTTACCAAATTTAATTTGATTGCTCATGTTAATTAAATACATATCAGCAGAAAGATCAAGTTTGTCACCTCCCACATTTCCTTTATAATTATCATGTGTATAGGCTAAAAATATATTTCCAGTGTAATTATATTTTGTTTCCCACTGAACACTTGTCGATGCTCCATAATTTGTTTTCCTTCCAATATTATTCGTTTGAACTATGGTAGCATAACCATCCTGTATCATCGATTCTTGAAATATTTTTTCTGTAACACTATAATTTAAAGTGGTGGTAATAAACTGATTGTAAGTGTGTCCTAATTCAAAATTACTGGTAAGTTGCGGCTCTAAAAATGGGTTACCCTTGTTATAGGTATAGTTATCTACATAAAAGAGAAATGGATTCAAATCACTATAAGCAGGACGATCAATACGCCTGCCAAAATTTATTGTGTATTGATTTTTTTCATTAGCTGTATAGGTGATATATGTAGTTGGGAATAAGTTCAAATAACTTCTTGTAAAACTCGAATCTGCTCGCTGTGAATTTCCCATTTGATGACCTGATGCATTCGTATTTTCAGCCCTTAGTCCTAATTGAACCCCCCATTTATTTATTTCTTTACTAAAATTTTATATCCTGCATTTATATTTTCTTGATAATTGAATGAATTTGTTTTTTTATAATCTGCCATCTCAATGGTATTTACTAAGCTATAAAACTTGGCTTCATTTGAAGTTTTAACATAACTGGATTTGACTCCCAATTCTAATTTTGCTTTATTTTTTAGCGGATGCGTATAATCTGATTTTATTGATAGAATTTTAATATCAATAGGAAATCTGCCAATTAAAATATTTTTTGATCTAAAGCTATTATCTGCATTATACATTTGATTGTCAAAATTACTGTTTCCATTAGAATTAAACTTACTAGCATCTATGTCAATACTAATTTCCTTTCCTAGGCTATCAAATTTGTGTTGTATATAGAAGTTGCTTGATATATTTTTCCAGATATCTGACATGTCATTCACAGATTTAACAATAGAGTCTACTATATTAAATGAGTTTTTTAAATAACTAATATTTGAATTTTTTGTTTTGTCTGGGTTATTGAATCCATTTAATACAGCACCTATATTTGTTTTATTACTCATGGCGTAATCGAATCCCAATTTTCCATTTAGATAATTATTATTTTCATTTTTAGAATATGAATTTTGATCAAATATTGCTTGTAATTTATTATTTCCATCAAAATATTTCCTACTAATATTTAAATCATTAAAACCTTTCCAATTAGAATACCCCAAATTGGTAAATACATTCAATTTGTTTTTTCTGTAATTCAAGTTTAAGCTATTATTATTTCTGTAATACTCACCTTTGCCCATACTCCCATTATAGGTGCCATTAAACCCCATGGTTTTATTTTTCTTGGTTTTAATATTTATCACACCCGCATTTCCTGAAGCATCAAATTTGGCAGGCGGATTGGTCATTAATTCAATTTGATCAATCGATGCGGAAGGAGTTGATTTTAAATAATTGTATAAATCTGTAGGAGTTAAATAAGTAGGTCGGCCATCGATCATGACTAATACCGATTGTTTATTTTTCAATGATATATTGCCATCCTTATCAACGCTCACTCCAGGTGCTTTTTCTAAAACCTCAATAACATTGGATCCTGCATTGGAGGGAGATGCGTCTACATTTATCACTGTTTTGTCAATCTTTACTTCGTATAAAGGTTTTTTGCTACTGACTACCACTTCTTTTAATTGGTGTACACTGTCTGGGTTCATTAATCCTTTTTTTGCGGCAGTACTATCGGCTACAACTTTTTCTGCATTTTTTGTAACTTCTTGAGCATTCATCTTTTGAGATATTATTATTCCTGCTATAATGAGGGGTAAAAACTTCATAAAATTGGGTAATCATTTAATTAATAGTGCAAACTAGTGTAGTATGTTATACAAGGTACTATGTATTGTGTTGTAAGGAAATATCCTTACATAAGTGGCATGTTATTAATTATAACGAATTGAAAGAAAATAAGTTACAAATACAATCCATTCAACTCGAAATATCCAATTCTACATTTGTTAAATAGTTTAATTTAATATGTTAATTAGTTGCAGTATCATATATTTATTAATATACTGATATACAATTGTTTATAATTATAATTTGTTAATTAATAAAAATAGTATCTTTAATTGTTCAAATCAAAGATTATAAATGTCACAAGATCAATTCAAACATTATGACTTAACATTAGTTGAGCCAAATTTTAAATCTAATCTAACAGACTTGATAATAGAATTAGATTATTTAAGAAAGAAGCCTTTGGGTGGTTCAACGCCGGTAAAGATCTTTTTTCAATTAAAACATCTATTTCATACACTAGAAAGCATTGGTTCTGCAAGAATTGAAGGTAATAATACCACTATCGCAGAATATTTTGAGACTAAAATTTCACCTAATGCTAATGAAGTTAAAAATCCTATTGGCATCAACGAAATTAAAAATCTAGAAAATGCAATGAGTTTTATTGAAAAAAATATAAAGTCTCATAAAATTGATAGAGCATTTTTAAGTGAAATGCATAAAATAATTGTTAAAGATTTACTTCCTCCTCCAGATGGTGAAGGAGATAGAACACCTGGAGAATATAGGAAGGTTGATTTAAAAATCTCTAAATCGAAACATATTCCACCAAATTGGATGAAGGTTGAAGATTATATGATTGAATTACTTGATTTTATTAATTTTGAAGATGCGCCAAAATACGACTTGTTAAAAGCTGCAATTGCACATCATAGATTTGTATGGATACACCCTTTTGGTAACGGGAATGGGAGAACAGTAAGATTGTTTACTTATGCGATGTTAGTAAAAACAGGGTTCAATTTCGATATAGGTAGAATTATTAATCCAACGGCAGTATTTTGTTCTAATAGAAATAATTACTATGAAATGCTATCAGAGGCTGATAATGGAACAGATGAAGGTATTTTGAAGTGGTCTGAATATGTACTTAGAGGATTAAAAGAAGAAATAGAAAAGATTGATAAGTTAACTGATTATGCTTTCTTGAAAAGTAAAATACTTTTACCTACAATCACGCATTCACTCGAGAGAAAGTATATAACCGATTTAGAGGGAAAAATATTAAGAAAAGTAATTGAGAAAAAGGTAATACAGTCTTCAGATTTGAAGGATTTATTTGAAGGGAAAGCTAGTTCTGAAATATCTAGACAAATAAAAAAATTGGTTGACAAAAAGATGCTTGTTCCTGAAACTGATAGAGCAAGAAAGTATGTTATGAGTTTTGATAATAACTATTTATTAAGAGGTATTATTAAGTCACTAGGTGAGAACAATTTCTTACCAATTCAAGATTAGAAACTCTGCGTGAGGAAAACACCCCCTGAATTCGACTGAAATCGGTTGATTTCGGTTTTGTGAAAACATAAATCATTACAAATCAACGCCTTCATTTTCTAAAAAAATCTTCATAACCCTG
>JABMML010000161.1 GCA_013205585.1 Chitinophagaceae bacterium
GGGTAATTTTCCATGGAGCCCTGCATTTCTGTGGTTACAAGGACAAAAAACCTGCCGATATAAAAAAAATGCGCGCCCAGGAGGATAAATGGTTGAAATCCTACCTAAAGTCTATTGCCTAATCTAGTTTAGTCCTCTTTTTAGCTCCAAAAGGTTCCACGTGGAACATTCCCCTTTTAATTTAATACCTCAAACTTAGAAAACGTTCCATATGGAACATATCAAAGTGCGGGTCTTGTGAGCAAAGCGATCGACAAAGAATGGTAGGGAGATATTTTTGGTTTATGTAAAAATGCTATTCCGAGCGAGTCTTGTGAGCGAAGTGAACGACAAAGCGAGGGATAGTTGTTTTTACATAACCAAATTAAATGAATTGCTTGGTATTCAATACAGGCTTATCTTTGCAAACTTATATGTTTCCCAAATACAATGTCATAGTAGTAGGTGCCGGCCATGCAGGCTGTGAAGCAGCAGCGGCGGCGGCCAACATGGGCTCCAAGGTTTTATTGGTGACCATGAACATGCAGAGCATTGCCCAAATGAGCTGTAACCCAGCCATGGGTGGGATTGCCAAGGGTCAGATAGTAAGAGAAATCGATGCCTTAGGTGGTTATAGTGGAATCGTCACCGACCTAAGTACCATTCAATTTAGAATGCTTAATAAAAGTAAGGGGCCTGCCATGTGGAGTCCAAGAGCCCAGAACGATAGGCATTTATTTGCTTCTAAGTGGAGAGAAATGTTAGAAAACACCCCCAATGTTGACTTTTACCAGGACTCGGTGAACGAGCTTATCATAAAAAACAATAAGGCCTGCGGAGTCCTAACAAGTTTAGGCCATAAAATAGAGTCAGATGCAGTTATTATTACTAGCGGAACTTTCCTAAATGGAATCATACATATAGGTGAGAAACAGATTGGTGGGGGAAGGGTAGCTGAAAAAGCAGCCACCGGCATTACAGAACAGCTAGTTGCTTTTGGTTTAGAGTCAGATAGGCTTAAAACGGGCACGCCTCCAAGGGTAGATGGCCGTAGTTTAGACTATTCAAAGATGGAAGAGCAAAAGGGTGACGAAGAAATTGTAGGCTTCTCTTATATGGATATCCCCAGAATTAAGGCTGAAGAGCAACTTTCTTGCCATATTACCTATACCGATTCAGTCGTACACGATATATTAAGAACTGGGTTTGACCGTAGCCCGATGTACCAAGGTCGTATTGGAGGAGTGGGTCCAAGATATTGTCCAAGCATAGAAGATAAGATTAACCGATTCGCAGATAGAGAAAGACATCAATTATTTGTAGAGCCGGAAGGCTGGAATACAGTGGAAATATATGTAAACGGCTTTAGTACCAGCTTACCGGAAGAAGTACAATACGAAGCACTTCGTAGAGTGCCTGGTTTTGAGAATGCCCGTATGTTCCGACCGGGCTACGCCATTGAATACGATTATTTTCAACCTACTCAATTAAGCTATACTCTAGAAACCAAGGCCATCAGCAATTTATATTTCGCAGGTCAAATTAATGGAACAACTGGATACGAAGAAGCGGCATGTCAAGGTATAATGGCGGGCATGAATGCACATTTAAAAATTAACGAAAAGGAGCCACTGATTTTAAAAAGATCCGACGCCTATATTGGGGTTTTAATTGATGATCTTATTAGCAAGGGAACGAACGAACCCTATAGAATGTTTACTTCGAGAGCAGAGTTCAGAACCTTATTAAGACAAGACAATGCCGATCTAAGGCTAACAGAACTAAGTCATAAACTTGGTTTTGCAAGTGCAGACAGATTACGTAAAGTAGAAGAAAAAAATAATCAGGTAGCCAACATAAAAACAATACTTTCTAATCAAACTATTATACCTGAAGAGGTAAATGGTTTTTTAACCAGTATTGATTCAATGGAAATTACAGAAAAACAGAAAGCCACGAAACTCTTGCTACGACCAAATATTAGCTTAAATCAAGTGATAGAAAACTGTGCTGAATTAAAAGAGAAATTAATAGACAAAGAAGTAGATCATTTAGAACAAGCCGAAATACAAATTAAGTACGAGCGTTATATAGAAAAAGAAAAAGAAATCGTGGAGCGTATGTTGACGCTTGAAAATAAAATGATTCCCGATAATTTTGATTACGATAAATTAGTTGCGCTCTCTATAGAAGCGCTTCAAAAATTCAAAAAAATTCGTCCACTTACTATTGGACAAGCAAGTCGTATTAGCGGTGTTAATCCAAGCGATATCCAAATACTTATGGTCTTTATTGGTCGCTAATTAGCTATTCAATTGTTCAAATAAAAAATCGGTCCCCGCTCATAAAAAACTTTTCATTCCCCATATTTTCACAAATTCTTTTTAGTAGCTTTAGTATCTTTCTTTACAACTAAAATAAGAATCACATGAAGCGAATTTATGTATGGGCATTGCTTATGTGCACAGCAGTTACTGCCATCGCACAGGAGTCTTTCCCAATTAACGGTATTAGAGATATTCGTACAGGCTTATATGCTTTTATGAATGCTACTATTATTCAAAATGAAAAAACAAAGCTTGAAAAAGCTACCTTATTAATTAAACAAGGAAAAATTATTGCCGTGGGCACTAGCGTCGTTATTCCAAAGGACGCGGTAGTGGTAGACTGTGCGGGTAAATTTATATATCCTTCTTTTGTGGACCCCTTCACCGACTATGGTGCGGGTCAAGCAAAAAGACCAGCCGGCGCCTTTAACTATGGAGGTCCTGCTCAATTCCTATCTAATAAGCCAGGTGCATATAACTGGAATCAGGCTATTAAACCAGAAGTAAATGCTTCAGATGTATTTGATACAGACGAGGCTACTGCGAAAAATTTCAGAGCCAATGGTTTTGGCGCGGTTTTTACACATGTCAAGGATGGTATCGCAAGAGGTACTGGTGCTGTAGTAACCTTAGCTAC
>JABMML010000162.1 GCA_013205585.1 Chitinophagaceae bacterium
AGTATGGGCGATACATGGAAAAGGTAAACCAATAAGGGTACGGTTAAAATAGAACCCCCACTTCCAATAAGGCCTAATGAAACCCCAATAAGTATTGATGCTAAGTAACCAATGAGCTCCATGCATTTAATTTTAAGTAAAACTCCTTAAAAGGATTTACAATTTAGGTACCTTTTGTCACTTAGGCGGAATTAATATTTTTTAAACTAAATGTGATTTTTATCACCGTAATATCTAATTTTATGAAGCAACTTTGACTTTGATTAAAAAAGTAATTTATGAAACTAGAACAAATATATACAGGCTGTTTAGCACAAGGTGCTTATTATATAATGAGTGAAGGAGAAGTGGCTATTATTGATCCACTAAGAGAGGTGGAGCCTTATATTCAAAAAGCTGCCTTAGACAAAGCCAAAATCAAATATGTTTTAGAGACCCACTTTCATGCCGATTTTGTTTCAGGACATTTAGACCTTGCTAAAAAAACGGGGGCTACTATTGTGTATGGTCCCAATGCTGCGCCTTCATTTGATTTTCATAGCGCGAAGGATGGAGAAGAAATTAAATTGGGAAAACTTACTATTAAAGTTTTACATACACCAGGTCATACCATGGAAAGCACTTGTTATTTATTAATCAATGAAGCGGGTAAGCAAGTGGCTTTATTTAGTGGAGATACTTTATTTATTGGAGATGTGGGCAGACCCGATTTAGCGCAAAAAATAAAAGCCGATTTAACCCAAGAAATTTTAGCAGGTTATTTATACGATTCTTTAAGAAATAAAATAATGACTTTACCCGATGATATAATTATTTACCCTGCACATGGAGCGGGTAGTGCTTGTGGTAAAAAAATGAGCAAAGAAACACAGGACAACTTGGGTAATCAAAAGCAAACTAATTATGCATTAGCTGCTGACATGACTAAAGAAGAATTTATTATAGCTGTGCTAGATGGTTTAGTAGCGCCCCCTGCTTATTTTCCATTGAATGTAATAATGAATATAGAAGGCTATGATAGTATTGATAAGGTACTAGAGAGAGGACAGCATGCGATGAGTCCTGCTGCTTTTGAAACAGCCGCTAATGAAACAGGCGCCCTTATATTAGACACAAGAGACCCTCAAACATTTGCAAAAGGCTTTATTCCAAATTCAATTAATATTGGCATTGATGGAAGTTTTGCTCCTTGGGTAGGTGCCATGATTCCCGACATCAAACAAGAAATTTTATTAGTGGCAGAAAAAGGAAGAGAAGCAGAAGTGATTACTAGACTAGCGCGTGTGGGCTATGACTATACCATTGGATTTTTAGAAAATGGATTTGAAGCATGGGAAAAATCCGGCAAAGAAATTGACCATATTATTTCTTTGGATGCAGCAGCAATAGCTAGCTTAAAAGCCAAAGACAGCAGTATAAAAATTGTAGATGTGCGTAAAGCTTCTGAATATAGTAGCGAACATATTGAAGGCGTGCAAAATGCACCCTTAGATTTTATCAATGATAGTATGGCGGCTATTGATAAAAATCAAACTTATTATGTGCATTGCCAAGGTGGGTATAGGTCTATGATTTTTATTTCTATTTTAAAAGCCCGTGGCTTTGATCATTTAATTGATATTAAAGGAGGCTACAAGGAATTAAAGGAGTCAGGTCAATTTAAAACCACCGACTACTCCATACCGAAGACCCATTAAATTAACTGCTATGCAATATCATTTTCAAAAGCCTTCCTTCTTTTTTTCATTTGCTTTTATTACTTACCTAATGTTTTTTAATAGCAAAAGCGTGCAAGCGCAAGAAAAAAATACATTACAATTAAAAGGCTTAAAAGAAAAAGTAGAAATACTAAGAGACCAGTGGGGAGTGAATCATATTTACGCGAACAATGAACATGATTTATTTTTTACACAAGGTTACTGCGCAGCAAAAGACAGATTGTTTCAATTTGAAATTTGGCGTAGACAAGCCACAGGCACTGTAGCTGAAATTTTAGGAGCAAAAGAATTGAAAAGAGATATTGGCACACGCCTCTTTAAATTTAGAGGAGATTTAAAAAAAGAATTAGCACATTATCATGAAAATGGTCAAGCCATTATTCAAGCCTATGTAGATGGCGTGAATGCATATATTACTGAGGCAAATGCCAAGCCAGCCCTACTTCCTATTGAATTTAAAATTTTAAAAATTCGTCCAGGGAAGTGGACGCCAGAAATTGTGATATCAAGACATCAGGGCTTACTTGGAAATATTACACAGGAATTAAATATAGGAAGAGCAGTAGCAACAGTGGGTGAAAAAAAAGTAAAAGAATTAATTTGGTTTCATCCTAAAGACCCTAATTTAAAATTAGACACGGCCATTAGAGGCGATTTATTAAAAGCAGATATTTTAGCATTGTACAATGCTTACAGAAAAGAAGTAGAGTTTACTAAATCCAATATTACTGAACAGGATGAAGACGATGCATC
>JABMML010000163.1 GCA_013205585.1 Chitinophagaceae bacterium
TTTAATCAATAAACATATAAACGAGTAAAAAAGTTCTTATAAAAGAGCTATTTACAATTAATTAACAGCTTTGTTAATTAATATATATAAAATTTTAGTTGAAAGCTCCACAATATTTTAATAACTGTTCATTTTTGAACCTAATAAGGCTAAAATGGAAAAGCTGCTTATTATTCTTGAAAAAAATAGTAAGCAGCTTTAAGTTTTCTCTTATTAAAGTTTAACCTCTAGCATATGTCCCTAAATCAATGAACTACCGCTTACTTGGTTATACCTCTAACTTGGTTGATTTAAATACGTATAGTATTGAATACAAGGTCCTCTAAGTATTTAATAATCTCTTTTTCATCCTTCGATTTTGAAAAATCGGTAAGGGAGGGTAAATGATTCATGAAAAAGTTTTGCAGGTGGGCCATTTCAATGATGGTAGAAGCCAATGAATGTGGGTATTTATATTTAGGGTTACATTCTAAAATTATTTCACCCACTGAATTACATAAATCTTTATAAGGTTTAAAAAATTGTTGTTTATTATCCATTCCAACATGATTTGTTAAATAAGCTTTAGAACCTTCTGAAATAAGTATTTGATGCAATTGAGGTTCGTCTACATGTCCTGTGGTGATGTCATCTTCCACATTGGTAGATAAAAGTGTAATAACTTTTTTTAATTTGACAATGGGGTCTTTAATATTGTTTGTTTGATAGTTCAATTGAAATTGAATCCAGCCCCAGTACCATGATATAATATATACTAAAAGTTTATGCTTATTTTCAAAATACCTATATACACCGGCCTCAGTTGTTCCAATAGATTCTGCTAGTTTTTTAAACGTAAAAGCTTCAAATCCATTATCATAAATTAGTTGAATACTATGTTTAATTATATTCTTGCCTAATTCAGACTGCTCAGGGTCCCTTAAATAAAGGGAGGGGTTCATTTTAATTTGTAATTCTATCTCCATATAAGAGGGGCTTCCCCCATTTTTACAAACTTAGTTAAAATATTTACAATTATTTAAGATAGTAATACTATTATTTAAAATATTATTACTATTTTTGTCTTGTAAAACTAAAATTATGAGTCAAATGAACCTTTTTAAGCATGTAAAAAATGATCTACCCGCTAGTATTGTGGTATTTTTTGTTGCTGTACCACTCTGCTTAGGTATTGCCTTAGCCTCAGGAGCCCCTTTATTTTCGGGCATTATAGCTGGTATAGTAGGTGGTATTGTAGTAGGATTCGCTAGTGGGTCTCCATTAGGGGTAAGTGGTCCAGCTGCAGGTTTAGCCGTTATTGTACTAAGCTCCATTGCAACTTTAGGCGGTTCTTACCAAGCTTTTTTAACAGCGGTGGTCATTGCCGGAGTCATACAATTGGCTTTGGGTTATGCTAAGGCAGGCTTTATTGCCTACTTTTTTCCAAGCTCAGTCATTAAAGGTATGCTTACGGGTATTGGTCTATTAATTATTTTAAAACAAATACCGCATGCACTAGGTTGGGATAAGGACGCCATAGGCGATGACGCATTTATACAAGCAGATGGTCAAAATACTTTTTCTGAAATAATGAGAGCCTTTGAATTTATAACACCTGGTGCCTTATTAATTGCAGGGGTTTCACTTGCCATATTAATTTTATGGGACACTGTACTTACTAAAAAACATAAAATATTTCAACTTATTCAAGGCCCCATAGTAGTTGTGGTTTTAGGTATACTATTTAACCTTGCTTATACAAACGGAATTTTACCTTTTAGTTTGAATGAAAAACAAATCGTATCAGTTCCAGTGCCTAATTCTATTGCAGATTTCTTTGGTCAATTTACCTTTCCAGACTTTTCTGCAATTAGTAATTTTGAAGTTTGGAAAATTGCGATTGTAATTGCCATAGTGGCTAGCTTAGAAACTTTATTATGCGTAGAGGCTACAGATAAAATGGATCCAGATAAAAGAGTTACGCCTACTAATAGAGAATTAAAAGCACAAGGCTTGGGTAATATTGTATCAGGCTTAATTGGAGGATTACCAGTGACTCAAGTAATTGTAAGAAGTTCTGCTAATATAAATTTCGGCGGTAAAA
>JABMML010000164.1 GCA_013205585.1 Chitinophagaceae bacterium
GTAGAAACACCCTCTGGCGATGCTATATTAGTGCGTCACATGATGTTTATTAGCATGAGCTATGATCACCGAATTGTAGATGGAGCCATGGGTTCTAAATTCTTATCCGCTGTAGGTAAAGAAATTGAAAATTGGGATCCCAATAGACAGTGGTTTCAATATGTTTAATAATTCAAACCCCAGGTTCTTCCTTTCATTACAGCAGGTACACCCTTAGATAACCATTCTGGCAAGGGTGCTCCTTTTAAATAACTATCAAAGAATTGTTGTTCTCTTATTTGTATATCTTTTCTATTTCTACGCTCAACTAAATTATGGGCTTCATTATTATAGACTAATAACCAAACTTTTTTGTTCAAACGCTTCATATCACTGTACATTTCAATACCTTGATACCAAGGCACAGCATCATCTGCATCATTACTCATTATTACTAAAGGTGTTTTAATATTAGGCAAAGAGAATAAAGGAGAGTTCTTTATATATAAATCGGGTCTTTCCCATAAGCTAGCACCTAATCTTGTTTGAGATTTTTCATATTGAAATTGACGACTAACACCAGGCCCCCATCGAATACCTGAATAAGCACTGGTCATATTTACAACAGGCGCTCCTGCCCAAGCAGCTGCATATAAATTGGTTTTAGTAATCAAATAAGCAATTTGATAGCCTCCCCAACTTTGTCCTTGTAAACCTACCTTGGTACTATCCACAAAACCTTTTTGAATCATGGCTCTGGTACCACTTAATATATAGTCATAAGCAGATTGTCCAGGATAGCCTCTTGTATACCAAATATCGGGTACAAATACAATGTAGCCTCTACTTGCAAAAAAAGGAATATTTAATCTAGAAGGTGTGGGCGCAGGTGCTAAATAGTTATGAAGCGTTTGATTGTTTCTTTCATAGAAATACACAATCATGGGATATTTTTTCTTGGCATCAAAATTCTCAGGCAAGTATAAAACACCCTCCGCCATTTTACCTGTATAGGCTTTCCACTTTACTATTTGAGAACTCATCCAATTGTAATTCGCTTGTTGCTTATTAATAGTTGCAATGCTGGTAGGATTTTGTTTTGTAGCTTCAAGTTTATATAAAAATAAATTAGGCGATTTTACTTCATCTTCCTGCATTACCGCAACATCATTAGTATGTGAAGCCCCTACTATAGTTGTAAGATGCATAGGTACTTGATTGATCAAGTTGAATGTACCATCTGCAAGATTTAATGTAGAAATTAATTCAGACTTATCTACCTCACTAAATCCTTTGATTAATATTGTTGCATTTTTAGCTAGCGTTTTACGCTCAGTATCAGTCTCTACAAATCTTAAAATAATTTTATTAACTCTACCATTCGTTAATTTCTTAGAGGCTTTTACTCCATTTGCATCCACTAACCAAATATCATATCTATCATACATTAATACTTCTTGGTTATTGTCCATCCATTTCGCAATACCATAGGCATTAGGATCATCTGGTAAATCGTTTTCTTCATCAAATAAAGAAGTTTTAATATCCTTCGCAATTTGAATATTTTTACCCGTTGTTGCATTATAGGCAAAATATTTTTTTTGTGGTTCATCATAATACACCAAAATATTTCCATCATAAGAAGGGCTCATTAAATTTCCCTTCCACTCTTTTTGGATTAATTTTCTTTGACCATTATTTGTTTGAATTGTATAAATATCTTTTAAAGAAAAGCCTTGCCATTGAGATGCTAGTAAATAGCTAGAGTCAACAGTAGCGTAGGCAATGGTTCCATCTCCTTCAGCGGTAGTCATTAGATCTCTGTCTTTAATTTTACCTAAATAGGTAGCATTTTTAGTAGAAGTGTTTATGACCACTAGTTCTGTACTTTTTAAAGTGCTTTCCAATGCTTTTTGTTGAGCAGGTTGAATGATAGGGTCATTGTAGTGCCAGATATCTACACTTACTCTTTCAAATTCTGGTAAACTAGTGTCTTTGATAGGTAAAATGGGCTGCACTCCAAATTCTAGTTTATTACCTGATTTACTAAACTTCATTTTTCTATCTCCTCCAATAGTATAGTTAGTAGGAATGGCATTATTAGACTTATCAAAAACGGATACAGCTGTCTCTAATGAAGGTGTATAATAAGCTAAGTAATAATTTTTTTGAAGGGCTTTATCGGTACTATCTTTCTCTACTAAATAAGCCAACTGCTTTCCATCTTCATCCCAAGTCAAATTGGTGGCAGTATATACTTTATTGGTTAATACTTTAATATTAGTGTCTGCAATAGTAGCTAAAGTAACTTGTGCTTCTTTTTGTTTGGTTTTAACTTGGTACATAACCACACCCAATGCTTTCGGATGTATTAAATACTGAGCGACATTCGAGAAAGTTTTTTCTTTAGCCGAAGATAAAACTCTCATGATTAAATCGGAACCTTCTTTAACAATATCCACTTTTTTGTCCTTTAAATACACAATAATATCATTGCCAAATTCTGCTATTTGAAAGCTTTTTACAGAGGGGATTTTTTGAATGATGCTAGTTGCTAATTCAACTATAACTAAACTGTCTTTAGGCATTTCATCTGCTTTCTTTTTATCAATTTTGGCCTTTCTAGTTTCAGCAAAACTGGGTTTTATTTTAGCCACTAGATACTCCCCATTTTCGGTAAAAATGGCTTGATTAGCCCTAGCAATATTTATTTCATTACCAGATTTTACGTTTCTTATAATCAATGTACCATCTCCTTCTTGAGGGTTAATATTGTAGGCAATGAATTTCCCTTGGGGATGAAAGGAAGTTTCTCTAATAGATTGCCAACTATCATAGACTGTGTGGTCTAATTCGTATTTCTGAGCACTAGTTTGTAAATAAATAAAAACTAAAAAAAATAACAGTAATTTATTCATATATAGGTATTTAATAATTGTAATATACTAATAGTTTTGACATCTTTTTTAACTTAAACTTTCATTATCAAATTATTTTATGAAAGGTATTTTTCTTGCCGGCTACCTCCTTATTTTCACTTCACTTCTTTATGGTCAAAACAAGGGTAATACATTAGGCTGGTGGTTGATAAAAATATCTCGTTACCTTTGAAAGGGTTTTAGTCAAGGTCTTAAAATGCCCCCATTTAGCTATTATCGACAGCTACTTTTGAAACTCCACTAAGCGTTCAAAAGCTAACTAATGCGGTGTTGTTTCACTATCCTTCTCATTTGTATTAGAACAGAGATTATAATGCATAGTATGCCTGCATAAAAACTAAGGCCTAGTTGTTTTTGTTCTTTAAATAAAATAAAGGCTAAAATTATTCCATATACCGGCTCTAAATTTAATGTCACATTCAATGTAAAGGCGCTAATATGTTTTAAAGAAGATAGCATAAGATGCGTTGACCATACTGTACAAGCTATGGCTAGTATAGATAACCAAAACCAGTCCATTGATGTAGGAATTAGTCCTATAGGATTAAAACCTGTATTGAATCCTACTAGTACAACAAAAGGTAATAAAAATAATAAGCCCCCTGTCATTTCATAGGATTGAATGGTCTGTACGTCAATATGATTGGTAAATTGCTTATTAATGATAGAAAAGATAGCTGCAAATAATGCTGAAAATAAACCAACTATAATACCCATTCTAAATTGAGTATCAAAATGAAAAATGAGTAGTATACCCAATAAACTTAAGGAACCAATAAGTATTTCACTAAATTGAATTTTTGCATGTTTCCAAAGTGGTTCTATTAATGAACTAAACAAACTAGTACTTGAAAAGCAAACTAAGGCAATAGATACATTGGCTAATTTAATACTTTGATAAAAACAAACCCAATGCAGTGCGATGATAGCACCTGTTCCAAGCAAGGAAAGCTTTGTTTTAAAATTGTACGAATGAATATTTTTTCTAAATAAAGCCAATACCCATAATACAATGACAGTAATAAGTATTCTATAAAATACCAAGACTAAACCATTTAGCTTAATTAAAAAACCTAAAGATCCAGTAAGTCCTGCTAAGAAAACAAAAATATGTAGTTGAACTAAGGCTTTCTTAAAAGTTGACACGAATACGTTTTATCATTTTAACAAAACTTCCAGTAGCAGACTGCCACTGCATATTCAATACGCCTAACATGGCTTCTTTAATAATACCTTTTGACATTTTACTAATACCAATTTTACGATCGACAAATGTAATAGGTACTTCTTTAATCTTATAGCCTAATTTCCATGCTGCAAATTTCATTTCAATTTGGAAAGCATATCCGATAAATTTAATAGAGTCTAAATTAATATCGGCTAGTACTATGTTTTTATAACAAATAAAACCAGCTGTAGGGTCCTTAATAGGCATGCCTGTGATTAATCTAGTATAAGCCGAACCTCCTAGTGAATAAATTCTTCTATCTAAAGGCCAGTTTTCTGTTTCACCCCCTTTTACATATCTGCTTCCAATAGAAACATCTGCACCCTTCTCTTCACAAGCATTCAATAATCGGTCTAAATCATTGGGGCTATGGGAAAAATCGGCATCCATTTCAAATATATAATCGTAATTTTTTTCTAAAGCCCATTTAAAACCTTGAATATAAGCAGTACCTAAACCAAGTTTACCTGGACGTTTTATAATAAATAATCGTTCTGTGAATTTACCAATTAAAGATTCTACAATAGCCGCTGTTCCATCGGGAGAATTATCGTCTATAATTAAGACATGATAATCCGAAGAGAGCCCAAGCACTGCATGTAAAATAGCAGAGATGTTCTCTTTTTCATTGTAAGTTGGTATTAAGACTAATTTTTTCACTATAAACTGGGGGCTGTTCGCATAAAAATACGAAAAAAAGGCAAAAAACTAATTCCTACTTATGCAGAATGGACTTATTGAGAATTTCAGTCAATTTTTGCTTGGTATGAAGGGCAAAATCGCCTTTCATCATCCAATCATAGTATTGCGGCTCTTCCTTAAGTACTTGAGTTACAGGCTTCCCTTTGTGTTTACCGAAATTAAAAACTTCTATGCCATTTTCAAATATAAAACGGCGTGCAAAATCTATAATTTCATCTTCGCCGGTAAATTTAACAACGGACTCAACAGAATTTCCAATTTGTGGGTATTTCTCTAGCTGTGCTTCTAGAATTTCCCAGGTAGCCGTAGCATCCACTTCTGCACTATGGGCATCTTCTAAATTCTTATTACAATAAAATTTATAAGCAGCAGTAAGTGTTCTTTGCTCCATCATATGAAACACTTTCTGCACATCTAATAATTTTCTGGTTTCAAAATCGGCATTAATACCTGCTCTTAAAAATTCTTCATTTAACATGGGAATATCAAATCTATTGCTATTATAGCCTGCTAAATCTGAAGCTTCAATAAATTGTTTTACTTCGTTGGCTATTTGTTTAAAAGTAGGCGCGTCTTTCAACATTTCATCAGAAATTCCATGCACTTCAGTTGCAGCCTTTGGAATAGGCATTTCCGGGTTCACCAACTTTCTTTTTACTTGCTTCGTCCCATCGGGCATTATTTTTACGATAGCAATTTCTACAATTCTATCGGTACTTACATTAATACCTGTGGTTTCTAAATCAATAAAACAAATAGCTCTGTTAAGTTGTAAACGCATATAATTTATTATGAGTGTAAAGTTAGTTAATCTTATTAACTAAAATCATGATTAGATATTTATTTAGTTCCATTTTAATGCTTAAATTTGTATCCAAACTTAGACCTCATGCAATGGAATCCTATCATAGATAGCAAGCAAATCGAAACAATAAAAGCTGCCTCTTTTACCAAACCTCAATTGATTTTAAAACATAGTACCACTTGTAGTATTAGCAAAATGGCCTTGGCTAGATTAGAAAGAGCTAATACACCTAATAATGTAGATTTTCACTATTTAGACCTCTTGAACTATAGAAATATTTCAAAAGAAATTGCCGAAAGTTTTGATGTGTCACACGAATCACCTCAGGTATTATTAATTAAAAATGGTCATTGTGTTTACGACGAAAGTCATGGAGGTATTCAAATGGAAGAAATAGAAGAGCAGGCGTTACAGGCTTAATAAATTTTATAGAAGCTCTATTACCATTGCAGAAGCCCCTCCTCCTCCATTACATATAGCAGCTGCACCATATTTAGCTTTATGCTTGGAAAGAATATGAATTAAGCTTACCATAATTCTGGCTCCACTACAACCCAAAGGATGTCCTAATGCCACAGCTCCTCCATGTACATTTACTTTACTAGGGTCAATTTTTAAAATTTCGGTATTCACAATTCCCACTACAGAAAAGGCTTCGTTGAATTCAAAAAATTGAATATCGTTTATTGTTAAATTAGCTTTCTTTAATGCTTTAGGCAATGCTAGTGATGGTGAAGTTGTAAACCATTTTGGATCTTGTTCTGCATCGGCAAAACTTTTTATAATAGCAATGGGCTTAATACCTAATTCTTTTGCTTTTTCAGCGCTCATTAAAACAACAGCGGCCGCTCCATCATTCATTGTACTTGCATTTGCTGCTGTAACGGTTCCTTCCTTACTAAAGGCTGGATTCAATTGAGGTAGTTTATCAAAATTTACTTTTGAAGGCTCTTCATCTTTATCTATAATAATGGGGGCTCCTTTTTTTTGTGGAATTTCAACAGGCACAATTTCATCTTTAAACCAACCATGCTCTGTGGCAGCTTGCGCTTTTTTATAACTATTCACCGCAAAAGCGTCTTGTGCTTCTCTACTTACATTGTATTTTGTGGCACAGGCATCTGCAAAATTACCCATAGCTACTTTATCGTATACATCTACTAAGCCATCTTTCGCTAAACCGTCTTGTAAAACAGTGTCGCCATATTTATTACCCCATCTTTGAGTGGTATTGTAAAAGGGCACATTACTCATACTTTCCATTCCACCTGCAATAATAATATCGGCATCGCCTAAAATTATATTTTGAGCAGCAATAGCTATTGATTTCATTCCACTAGCACATACCTTATTTATAGTAGTACAAATAACTTTATCAGGAAGTCCAGCTGATTTTGCAGCCTGTCTTGCAGGGGCCTGACCTAGTCCTGCTTGAATAACAGAACCCATAATAACCTCATCCACTAAATCTTTGGATAAACCTACTTTCTCTAATGCTCCTTTGATGACAATACCCCCTAAGGCTGTAGCTGATAATGAACTTAAGGTTCCTCCAAAAGAACCAATGGGTGTTCTTACTGCGGCAACGATATAGACTTCCTTATTCATACTTAAAATTTTAATTCTATTATCTAATGTATCCTATAAAATACATGTTTACTAATACATGCTTACTAAAACATTTATGTAGTAGGCAATACTTCAGCTGGTGTATCGTCTTTAGTTTCTGGAATTAAATGAATGCCATCGGCTTCTATGCTAATCAATTTTAATTTATACAGCATACCTACATTCATTTTAAAGGCTTTTTTACTCATGCCAAAAAATGCATAAATATCATCAGGAGCCGATTTATCATGGTAAGGTAAAAATCCTTTATGCGATTTTAGTAAACTCATAATTTTTTGGTTGTCATCCGCTAATTTTTCACCTCCTTGTTTACCTAAGCCAATATCTAATTTATTATCTTCTCTAATTTTCTTTACAAAGGCTTCGTCAATAAATTGACCAATATGTAAATGCGTAAATACTTCATTTTTATAGACTAACCCTTGATGCACTTGGTTCACAATTACAACGTATCCAATCTCAGATTCTCTATATACTTGTATTTTAACTTTTTCGCCCTCTTTAACCGTTAAATTATCGTTGCTAATTTGTTTGTCAATTTTTTCCGTTGCGGCTACTCTTCCAGTTTGTGCGTCAATATATAATTTCACCAAATACTTGCCGCCCAAACGCATAGTGGATAGCTGTTGTGAGACAGGTACAAATACATCTTTCATTAATCCCCAGTCTAAAAAAGCACCTTGTGAAGTAACTTCTACTACTTTTAAAGCAGCAATATCACCTACCACTGCAAAAGGTTCTTGGGTAGTGGCAATTAGCCTGTTATCTGAGTCGTGGTAAACAAATACACTAATAGTATCTCCTATTTGTAAGCCTGAGGGCACAAAACGTTTTGGAAGCAAAATACCTTCCCCACCATCATCCATATAAAAACCAAAATCAACTTTTCGGTCTACACGCATCAAATTAAACTGACCTACATTTATGGTTGACATTATTTATATTTTAAATTAAAACAATTCTGGTTGAGTATCGTTAGGGTCTTTTATGACTACTTTATTCTCCCAAGACATTTCGACGGTTTTAGAGAAGTCGACTAATTTAGTACCAATAGCCTTCCAACCCATTATATCCACCATTTTACTTACTTTAAACTTACTCTTTCGAACTTGAGTTCCTCTTCCGGTATGAACGGCCAATATTGGTTCTGCAAAACTAGATACAGCTTCAACATAATTACCTGCTCCTTCTTTAATAAAAGAGAAAGGTGTTTTTAGCGTGGTTGTTTCAATGAGGAAGCGTTTAATATTAAATTGTAATTTATCCTTATCTAAATAAACAGCAGTTACAATTTTTTCTGGATCAAACTTTTCCATAAAAATTACTTTCTCTGGGTCGAAACGTTGGCTTTGTTCTGTATCTGTTACTTCATAATTACCATCCTTGGTAATGACTAATAACTTCTCGTCTTCAAAGGTACCCAAATAAATTCCTTTCTCATCGGTATTCAAACGGCCAAACTTATCGTCAAACCATAATTTACGACCCGTTAAGGTACTTTTACCCGCTTCTTTTAATTTAATCGCCTTTACAGGATACTTGGTCACCTGATTACCTACACTACTTCTTCCTTTTACTTCCAAGGTATCAAATAGAAAGTTAAATTCTTTAATACGGGCCGAACAATTGGGGCTTAATATCACTTTAACCGATTCTGCTTCCCCATTCATATTCACCGACATATAATGTACTTTCGACTTTTCTGTGCTCTTGGCTAAAAAATATTCTTTATCGCGGGTTACGCCAGTTACATTAAACCTTTTTGCATAGGTAATGCCAGATGCGCCGTCAGAATAAACCATATTATAAGTAGTGCGTTCGTCATTTTTTTGGAAGACCGCTGCATAAATAATATCTTTTCCAATAAATACTTTATCAGAAACCTTTACCACTTTCATCACACCCGATTTGGCGAAGGCGATAATATCATCATAGTTGGTGCAATCACATAAAAATTCATCTTTTTTCAAGCTGGTGCCCACAAAACCTTCTGCTCTATTAATATATAATTTAGTATTGGCAATGGCTACCTGCTTTACTTGAATGGTATCGAATTCTTTGATTTCTGTTTTACGCTCCTTACCCTTACCATATTTCTTAGCTAGGTTCTCATAATAAGCCACACAATAATCCACTAAGTTGGCTAAATGATTCTTTACTTCTCTAATTTCTTCTTCAATGGTTTTTATTTGCGTATTTAATTCATCAATATCTAATTTATAAATTCTTCTAACGGGCTTATCAGTTAATTTTAAAATATCGGCACGCTCAATGGTTTTTTTAAATTTCTTTTTGAAAGGTTGAAAAGCATCATTAATAGCATCAATTACTTTATCCCAGTTAGCATGTTTCTTTTCAAGCTCTTTGTATATTTTTTCTTCAAAGAATATTTTTTCTAAACTAGTAAAATGCCATTTATCTTCTAATTCTTTTAATTGAATTTTTAATTCTAATTCCAATAAACCCTTGGTATGGTCTACCGAATGACGTAATAAATCAGAGGCGCCTAAAAATTGAGGTCTTTGATTAACAATTACACAGGCATTGGGAGAAATACTAATTTCACAATCGGTAAAGGCATATAAAGCATCAATGGTAATATCTGGTGAAATACCTGGGGCTAAATCAATTTGAATTTCTACTTCAGCTGCCGTCACATCGGTTACTTTTTTAATTTTAATTTTACCCTGGTCATTGGCCTTGGTAATACTTTCCATTAATTGAGTCGTAGTCACAGCATAAGGAACATCTTTAATAAGCAAGGTTTTTTTATCGAACTCTTCTATGTGCGCCCTCACTCTTACTTTGCTTCCTCTTCTGCCATCATTATAATTACTTGCATCAATCATACCCCCCGTTTGAAAATCGGGCAATAACTGAAATTTCTTTCCTCTTAAATGCTTAATAGCTGCATCTATTAATTCAATAAAATTATGCGGTAAAATTTTTGTAGATAAGCCCACTGCAATACCATCGGCACCTTGCGCTAATAATAAGGGGAACTTCATAGGCAAGGTTATTGGCTCTTGCTTACGTCCATCATAACTTAAAGCCCAGTCTGTGGTCTTGCCGTTGAAGGCCACTTCTAAAGCAAATTTGCTCAAACGCGCTTCAATATATCTAGCTGCAGCTGCATCATCTCCAGTTCTCACATCACCCCAATTACCTTGGGTTTCTACTAGCATATCCTTTTGGCCAATATTGACCAAGGCATCTCCAATACTTGCATCACCATGCGGATGATACTGCATACTTTGCCCAATAATATTAGCCACTTTATTAAACCTGCCATCATCCATTTCCTTCATGGCATGTAAAATTCTGCGTTGCACTGGTTTTAATCCATCTTCAATAGCAGGCACAGCACGTTCTAATATAACATAAGAAGCATAGTCTAGGAACCAATTTTTATATTGGCCCTGAACACCTGATTCATTTTCTGTAACCCTACTTAAATTTTTCTCTTTTGCCATATTTTATCTTCATTAGAGACGGTAAGTATCTTCACTACCTTCTGCTAAACTGTTTAATTCTATAAAAATAATATCTGTTAGCGCCTTTACTTCATGCCAAACATTGGCTTCAATAATTACTCTTGAAGGCGCTTCAATAGTAATGGTATCTGTTATATTCGTCTCTAAATTCTTCCAGTTCATTGTAATAGAACCTTGCAGAAGTAACATTTCTTCAGGGTTCTTCCCCGCCGACTTCCCTTTGTGATAATGTTGCCCACTAATACTGCCAGCCTTTCTATATACTAATAAAAACTCTCCAGTTCTATCGGTGCTAAAATAATGAAGTGCGCCACGCTCATCTATTGCTTTTACATCTATTTTAGAAACGCTTACACTCATTTTATTATTTTAAAAAACTATATCTTGTTTTTCTTCTTTATTTACGCTGACTTGTTCTACTAGTTTATTTAATCTTCTACCACCACTGTTGAACCTCCTGGCATTTGCACCACAATATCCTTCCAACCTTTCTGCCAATTACCTACTAAAATAATTTCACCTATTTCTTGCATGGCTTTTAATCTTGATACAATAAAAGTATCCCCTGTTTTAATTTTCATCTTACTAATAATATGTGCTAAAGCACTAGGTAGTTTTTGTGCATTTTTAGTAAGTAAAGAAAAAATATCTTTATCATAAAAACTAATGGGCTTACTTATTAGTTTCTTACCGCCTTCTAAAAAGCGAACACCCTCATTTTCTTGACATAATTTTTTCCACTCATCTGGATCAATTTCAAATTCACTTAAAGTTATTGGGCGCGCTAATTTCTTGGCTTTCAAAAATTCTTTAGGTTGTATTTCACTTAAATATGATGGGTAGAATAATTGTCCTTTATCATTTAAAAAAGGCAGATTATTTAAATACAATATTTGTAAGCGACCTTGATAAGGTTTTAACTGACTCATTAGCCAATAATAACCGCAAACATCATGTGCATTTTGTCCCATCCAAAACCAAACTTCTTCTTCCGGGTTTTCTTCTATACTTTGAATAAGTTCATGCACGGTTAGTTTATCATCCACAATATCTAATTGTTTTTCGTAGGCAGAAAACTCCAATACATTTTTCCACCAATCTCTTCTAGCCTGATAACCTTCGGTTTCATAGATATCTAATAAGGGGCCCACGGCATAGTCGTCCTTTATTTCAATGACCTTACCTGCTAGTGTCTCGTCTAAGGCTATGGCGGCTTCAATAGAAGCTATATCTGCTGTATTAAATACTAAGTGTATCATGCGCTTTATCCAATTCTACTTTTAAATTATTGATAATAAAATCCTGTCTCTCTTGGGTGTTCTTACCCATATAATATTCTAATAAATGCTGAATATGATCTCCTTGCTCTAAAATAACAGGATCTAATTTTATATCTGCATTAATAAATTTGCCAAATTCTTCTGGGCTAATCTCTCCTAGTCCCTTAAACCTTGTTATCTCTGGCTTAGTGCCCAATTCTTTTATAGCAGCTTGCTTTTCTTTCTCATCATAACAATAAATAGTCTTTTGTTTATTACGCACTCTAAATAATGGCGTCTCTAAAACAAATACATGGCCTTTTTTTACTAGGTCTGGGAAAAACTGTAAAAAGAAAGTAAGAATTAATAAACGAATATGCATTCCGTCTACATCGGCATCGGTAGCAATTACTATTTGATTATACCTTAAGCCTTCTAAACCTTCTTCAATATTTAAAGCGTGTTGTAGTAAATTAAATTCTTCGTTTTCGTAAACCACTTTTTTAGTGAGTCCAAAAGCGTTCAAAGGCTTACCTCTTAAACTAAATACCGCTTGCGTATCTACATTTCTAGACTTTGTAATACTACCACTTGCAGAATCGCCCTCGGTAATAAATAAAGTACTTCCTTGTTGTAAGGAAATAAACATTTCTTTATTCTTTGTTGGTAAATCGTCGTTCAAATGCACACGGCAATCTCTTAATTTTTTATTATGCAAATTAGCTTTCTTAGCTCTTTCATTCGCTAATTTTTTAATACCTGCTAATTCTTTTCTTTCGTGTTCATTTTGTTCAATTCTTTTTTTAAGCGCTTCAGCAGTGGCTGTGTTTCTATGTAAAAAATTATCTAATTCTTTGGCTAAAAATTCAGTAATAAAATTCTTCATGCTTGGCCCACCGTCGGCTACATTCTGAGAACCTAATTTTGTTTTAGTCTGACTTTCAAATACAGGCTCTTGCACTCTTACAGAAATAGCTGCTACAATGCTGGTTCTAATATCTGAAGCGTCGTAATCTTTTTTATAGTAATCACGAATCACTTTTATATAGGCTTCTCTAAAGGCTTGCTGATGCGTTCCACCTTGTGTAGTATATTGTCCATTGACAAAAGAAAAAATATCTTCCCCGTAATCGTTGTTATGAGACAAAGCCACTTCAATATCATCTCCCTTTAAATGTATAATAGGATATCTAAGTTCGTCTGGATTAGTTTTTCTTTCAAGTAAGTCTAATAAACCATTTTTACTAACATACTTTTTTTCATTAAATAAAATACTTAAGCCTGCGTTTAAATAACAGTAGTTCCATAATTGCCCATCTATATACTCATTTATATAATGGAAGTTTTTGAACATAGAAGCGTCGGGCGTGAACACCACCAAGGTACCATTTGCTTCAGTTGTCTTGGTTTCTTTTGTCTCTTGTATAAGTACTCCTTTTTTAAAGCTGGCCGATCTTTGTTTGCCTTCTCTAAAAGCAGTCACTAAAAAATCTTCACTTAAGGCATTCACCGCCTTGGTACCTACTCCATTTAAACCCACCGATTTTTGGAAGGCCTTGCTATCGTATTTAGCACCCGTATTTATTTTACTTACTACATCCACAATTTTTCCGAGTGGAATACCACGACCATAATCACGAATAGTGACTTCTTTACCCACTATTCCAATTTCAATTTGTTTACCATAGCCCATGGTATGTTCATCGATACAGTTGTCAATGACCTCTTTCATCAGTACATAAATACCGTCATCAGGAGCAGAACCATCTCCTAATTTACCAATATACATACCAGGTCTTAATCGTATATGTTCCTTCCAATCTAAAGACCGTATCGAATCTTCGTTGTACTCTGATGGAATCTTAGTTTCTGCCATAATTATCAATGCTTTAGGGGCATAAAAAGGCCCTTGTCTGACTGCAAATCTAATGAGCGTGGTGGTTACCCCAATTTTACTTTTCACCAATTGCCCTAATTATGTGGATAAACGATTATTCTCTTATCTTTAAAGCATCAAAATAGACCCAAAATACCCCATTACCAATCTTTCTCATATCAAACAGAAAGCAGGAGAATTAAACGCTGAAAACGATCAATTTCAGGCATTTCTATCAGGAATAGATACTGAAATTATTGACGGTGAAGCATTTTCTTTGTCTGAACAAATTAGCCCTAAAATAGACTGCACCAGCTGTGGAAACTGCTGTAAAAGCTTAATGGTTAATATTGATGAAGCAGAAGCTTCTAACTTGGCTAACCATTTAGGAAAAACGAGGGAAGAATTTGATGAAGCCTATATTTCTAAAGGGGAGTCGGGTCGAATGCTTATAAACGCCATACCCTGTCATTTTTTAGTGGGCAATAGTTGTTCTGTTTATGAACACCGATTTGCGGGCTGCAAAGAATTTCCTGCCTTTCACATTCCTCAATTAAAGAATAGAATGTTTACCACTTTTATGCACTATGACCGCTGCCCTATAATATTTAATGTGATCGAAAATTTGAAGTTAAATTTACATTTTAAGAAATCGGAAAAATAAACAATGAGCATTCAATTTGGTGTAGATAATTTACTTGCACTTGATCCAAAATGGAAAACAAAAAAGATTGCTTTTTTGACCAATGATGCTGCCACCACTTCTAAAGGTATAGCTAGTAGAAAGGCTTTAATAGAAGCCGGATTTAATATTATACAATTATTTTCACCCGAACATGGCATAAGTACGAAGGGGGCAGATGGACATAAAATTAAAAATCAGGTAGACCTTATTACCAATTTACCTATCATTAGTTTATACAATGAAAAAATAGCACCCACTAAAGATGATCTTAAAGGTATTGAGGTATTAGTTTTTGATATACCCGATGCAGGCACGCGTTTCTATACCTATTTATGGACGATGAGTTATTTTATAGAAACAGCTGCTAAATTCAATTTGCCAATATATATATTAGACAGACCCAACCCATTAGGCGGCATGTTTAATTTGGTAGAAGGCCCCATGCTTGATAGTTCACTGAGTAGTTTCATAGGAAGGTTTTCAATTCCTATAAAACATCAATCTAGTTTTGGCGAATTAGCTAAGTATTTTAATGAAAGTCAACATTGGAATGCCGAGCTAAAAGTAATTCCTTGTAAAAATTTAAAAAGAGAGCATTTATTTTTTGATTGGAATTATAAATGGGTAAATCCATCCCCTGCACTTCAAAATTTTGAAGCCTGTTTACTCTATCCTGGTTTATGTTTATTTGAAGCTACGAATGTTTCGGTGGGCAGAGGCAGTGACTATAGTTTTGAATGGATTGGCGCTTCTTGGTTTAATATGCCTGCCATTGTAATGGTTTGGCAGAATATTTTAAAAGACGATATTAAAATTGAAGCCTTAAGATTAACCATGTTAATCGAGAATGAAATTGAAGATATGAAAGGCATACGAATTAAAGTCATTGCGCCGAATGCATTTAATCCGGTATTGACAGGGCTGATATTATTAAAGCTAATTAAGGACATTCACCCACAAGATTTTAAATGGCAACCCTACCCAACGAATGTAAACCCTAGTGGTGCTAATCACTTATCTTTACTATTAGGCATACCCGATGCTGAAAAAATATTTGACCTACCCCTAAAAGATTGGTTAAATAAAGTAGTATCGGCTTTAAAAGTATCTAACTGGGAAAAAACAATGCAGCCCTATTTACTTTACGACTAAATCATTAAATGAAAAAAATATTCTTACCTAAACCAATTAGTTGGACAATTTTGACAGGAATATGTTTTTTGATTCTAATGACTCTAATGAGATTAATTTTTGTTTATTTTTTCAGGGCTCCCATATCTTCTCAAAACGATTTAACAGCAGCTTTTATTTTAGGCGCAAGATATGATATTAGATATGTCTCTATTATTATGATGGTAACTTTATTATTTTCTTTTATAAAACCATTAGACCCTTTCAAAAATAATTTAGGAAAAAAAATTGCCATTACCATTTGGATGTTATTTGTAAACCTTCTACTCTTTTTTTATACAGCCGATTTTATTCATTATGCCTACGTTCATCAAAGATTAAATGCAAGTATTTTAAGCTATATCGACAACCCACTTATATCTTTAGAAATGTTTTGGCAGTCCTATCATGTTATAATTATATTTTTAGCTTTTATTTTGATTGAATTTGTTTTATATAAGTTTATTTCTTTTACCTATGCCTTAATTAATAACTATGAAACAACTAGCCATCGAATTAAAAGTAGCCTAATACAAATAGCATTTTTTATACTATTAATTTATAGCGCTGTTGGAAATATTATATATAAAGGGGGCCAATATCCTTTAAGATGGAGTGATGCCTTCAGTTTAGGAAGTGATTATAAAGCCAATCTAGCCATGAATCCGATGCAATCTTTTTTCAGCAGTTTAAATTTCAGATCTACTACTATTGATGAAAATATGATTAAAAATAATTATAGTATCATCGCTAATTACTTATCTATTCCTATAGATAAACAAGATGCGTCGCATTTTCAATTTTCTAGAGTAAATGCTGTAGTAGAAAATGATACAGTAGCACCAAAGATAAAAAATGTAGTACTAGTTATTTGCGAATCTTTCTCAGCCTACAAAAGCTCTATGATGGGCAACCCCTTAAATACCACACCCTATTTCAATGAAATGAAAAAGCAGGGGGTTTATTTTAATAGGGCCTTTTCTCCTGCCTATGGAACTGCTAGAGGTTTGTGGGCAGTTTTAACAGGCACGCCCGATATATTAGAAGGCAAGACCTCTAGTAGAAATCCATTAGCGGTGGATCAGCATACCATTATATCTGAGTTCAAGAATTTTGAAAAGTATTATTTTTTAGGAGGTAGCACAAGATGGGCAAATATTAAAGGAGTTTTAAATAACAATATTGCAGATCTAAAAATTTTTGAACAAGGCAGTTATCAGTCAACTGAGATTAATGTTTGGGGTATTAGTGACAAGGACTTGTTTATGGAAGCTAATAAAACTTTAAGCAAAAATATTAAACCATTCTTTGCCATTATTCAAACTGCTGACAACCACCGCCCTTACACCATTCCTGCTGAAGATTTAAAAGTATTTATTAAAAAAACAGTACCCAAGGACTCTTTATTAAAATTTGGTTTTGAAAACAATGACGAGTATAATGCTTTCAGGTATACCGACTTCTGTATTGAACAATTTATAGAAGCCGCAAAGAAAGAAAAATATTTCAATGAGACCTTATTTGTATTTATTGGCGACCATGGTATTAAAGGAGATGCAGGAACCATGTTACCTATATCTTTTACAGAACAAGGTTTAACCAATATGCATGTTCCCTTCTTATTTTATGCACCTTCCATTTTGCAGCCTAAAGAATATGCAATGCCTGTGTCTCAGGTAGATGTTATGCCCAGTATTGCTTCTCTTTGCAATATTCCTTACACCAATACCACCATGGGAAAAAATGTATTTAGTATAGTACAACAAAATAAGAATACTATATTTTTATACGACGATTTTAATCAACAAATTGGAGTGCTTAATAATGAATATTATTATGGGTATCAATTAAAAAATCCTAATAAGCCCATATTTGAAAGTATCTTACATAATGAAGTCGTTAAAAACGATGCTGCACAAAAACAAATGGATATTTTAACAAAGACCATGTATGAAACATCTAAATACATGTTAATACATAATGAAAAACTATCTATTAAAAAGTAGTTTTTATCTACAGTAGTAAATACGGGTCTAATTTATATTTATAAATTATTATACGCTTTCAGGTACTTCCTTTTTCTCCACTCTTTTAGTACCTGCATATAATTCATATTCTAGTAATCTGCAATCAATGGTGGCATTGTAAAATTCTATTCTTCTACTAGGTTTTAATCTTACCTTTTTAGCCAGTTCTAAATTACCTGTAAATATGTAACCAGTATATCCTTTGCAATTATTTTTAAGAAAATCGCCCATTCTAGCATAAGTGGCTTCCAATTCTAACTCCTCTCCTAAACGCTCTCCATATTCTGGATTAAACATAACTACAGCGCCTTGCGCATTGGAAGGAACATTAGTTTGTTCAAAATCACAGTCTTGAAAATAGATTAAGTGGTCTACACCCGCAAGCGTAGCATTGGTCTTTGCAATTTCTGTAGCACGCTTACTAATATCGGAGGCTATAATTTGAAGTCCTGGTATTTTTATAATTTGTTCTTTTAATTTTGCATTTTCTAGCTCGTACATTTCTTTTTGATAACCAAGAATATGCATAAAGGCATATTGGGTTCTTAATAAACCTGGAACTCGATTAGTGGCAATAAGGGCTGCTTCAATAGCCAAGGTACCAGAACCACACATTGGATTTACAAAGGCTCCTTTTCTATCCCATTTGGTAGAAAGTATGGTAGCTGCTGCTAAGGCTTCTAACATGGGAGCAGTACCAGGTAATTTTCGGTATCCATGTTTAGCTAATGTTTCACCAGAAGTATCTAAAAAAACTTCAGCTTCATCATTTTTCCAAAATAAATAAACCACTGCACCTGCTAAATCAGAACCAGTGGATGGTCGTTGTTGAGTAACTTCTCGCATTCTATCTACTATTGCATCCTTTACTCTTAAATTCGCAAACAGATTTGTGGATATTGTTGGATGAAATACATTACTTGTAACAGAAAAATAACCCGTTGGAGATATTACCTTTTCCCAAGCAATATTTACTAAATTATTATAAAGTTCATTGGGGTCATTACAAATGAATGACTTCATAGAATACATGACCTGACTAGCGCATCTTAAATTTAAATTCAACTTAATACAATCTTGAACCGTACCTGTTAATTCCACACCTGTTTGAAAAACTCTGTCGGGCGTAAAACCTAAAGCAAGCACTTCTTTATTCAAAGCGGGTGCCAACCATTTATGACAGGTTATAATAATTTTATTGGGAGTAGTGAAAACTTGCATAAGGCGAAAGTATTTTAAAAAAAGCAAAAGGGCTTCAATTGCTTGAAACCCTTTCTGATATTCTGTGGGGGCACACGGGTTCGAACCGCGGACCCTCTGCTTGTAAGGCAGATGCTCTAAACCAGCTGAGCTATGCTCCCTTTTTGATTTGGGATTGCAAAGATAGGAGTAATTATTTCTCTGCAAAATTTTTTTACA
>JABMML010000165.1 GCA_013205585.1 Chitinophagaceae bacterium
CAGCCTATACCCTATTAAATATTGGGTATAGTACACAAATACAGCGTAAGAATAAAACACTATTCAGTGTTTCCTTAGTGGGGCAAAATATTAGTGATGTAGCTTACCAACATCACTTGAACCGTTTGAAGTATGGTCCAATGAATAAGGCCACAGGCCGAATGGGGGTATTTAATATGGGCCGTAATTATAGTTTGAAAGTGAATATTCCGATTGGGAATTAAGTACGAGCTTATTTTCTAATTAGTCCATTAAAATGTATAAATATTACATTAATTTGTACGAAAAAGTGTAATATTTATACATTAAATTGGAGGAAAACCCTTATTTTTGATACCATAACAAGGGAAAATGGAAAGATTAGCCTATTATAAATTATTGGAATGGAAGGAAAAGCAAAATAAAATGCCACTCATCCTGAAAGGGGCTAGGCAAGTAGGCAAGACCTGGTTAATGAAGGAATTTGGCAAAAGGAATTATACCCATGTTGCTTATTTTAATTTCGAAAGTGTAAAAAATCTACATTTAATTTTTGAAAAAGGATTTGATACTACATCTATTATAAGTGCATTAAATATTGAGTCTGGAATAAAAATCGAACCCCATAATACATTAATAATTTTTGATGAAATTCAAGCTTGTCCATCGGCACTTACGTCATTAAAATATTTTCAAGAATCTAATAAACAATATGATATAATTGCTGCAGGTTCATTGCTAGGGGTGTCTTTACATATGAATCAGTCATTCCCTGTTGGGAAAGTTGAGTTTATGGAATTATTCCCTTTTAGTTTCAATGAGTTTTTGCTTGCAATGGGTCAAGAAGATTTATTAGGAATAATCAATCGAAAAGAAAAAGGAATGATTGAAGTTTTTAAAGATAAGTATCTCGTTCTGTTAAAACAATATTATTTCATTGGTGGAATGCCAGAAGCAGTTAATAGCTTTAGAGAGGATAAAGATTTTTTAAAAGTAAGAGCAATACAAGTAAGCATATTGTATTCCTATGAACAAGATTTTTCAAAGCATGCGCCATATCAACTTGTTCCTAAGCTCAGACTTATATGGCAGTCTATCGTTTCTCAACTGGGAAAAGAAAATAAAAAATTTACCTACAGTAGTTTAAAAAAAGGCGCAAGATCTAAGGAGTATGAATCCGCATTGTCATGGTTGTCAGATGCGGGACTTGTTTGTAAAATTATTAGAATAAATAAACCAGGTGTTCCGCTTAAATCATATGAAGATAGTAATGATTTTAAATTATATGTTCACGATGTTGGTCTACTTTGTGCCATGGCTGAAATTCCACCAACTGTTATTTTAGGAGAGGATGACTTGTTTAAAGAGTTTAAGGGCTCACTTACGGAACAATTTGTACTTCAACAGCTAAAGTCAAAAGGGGTTCAGCCAAATTATTGGACAACTGAAGGCTCTCAAGCCGAAGTAGATTTTATAATACAAAAAGGAAGTGAAGTGATTCCAATAGAAGTTAAAGCGGCGGAAAATTTGAAGTCTAAAAGTTTAAAAATATATTATGAAAAATTTCACCCAAAATTTTGTTATCGATTTTCAATGTCAAATTACAGAGAACAAGATTGGATGATTAATATTCCTCTTTATGCAATCGAATTAGCATCTTATTCATAAAATATAATTATTTTCTAAAAATACCCACTATGAAAAAAATAATCAAAATTAGCCTAGCTATCATCGGCCTTAGTATTGGGGCAAATCAAACTTTAATAGCTCAAACTACTAAAGCCACCACTACCTTAAGTAAGGAAGAACAAAAAGTAATGGACTATATCGATGCCAATATGCCAAGGGCTATTGCGCTATTAAAAGAGTCGGTAGATATTAATAGTGGCACTTTAAACATAGAAGGTGTAAAAAAAGTAGGTGCTATTTTTGCGCGTGAATTTGAGAAAGCCAATTTTAAAACTAAGTGGGTACCCATGCCCGATTCACTTCGCCGTGCAGGACATTTGGTAGCAAGTATTGGATTTGATGATGCAGAAAACGCCACAGCCAAAACAAAAGCCAAAAAAGGAAAAAAACTTTTTCTCATTGGTCATTTAGATACTGTCTTTGAACCGGATATGCCAGCGAACCCTTTCACTATGTTAAACGATTCTACTGCAACAGGACAGGGCGTGACTGATATGAAGGGTGGAGATGTAGTAATGATTATTGCGCTACAAGCCTTGCAAGCACAGGGTTTATTGAAGGACGCTAATATTATAGCTTATTTAACGGGCGATGAAGAACATGCAGGTTATCCGCGTGAAGTAAGCAGAGGCGACTTTATTGAAAGCGCTAAGCAAACTGAAATTGCACTTGGCTTTGAAGGAGCCAATGGATTAAATTCTGTGGCCACTGCAAGAAGAGGTGCTAGCGGATGGTTATTAAATGTAAAAGCAAAAACAGGACATAGCTCGGGTGTGTTTAGTGCAGGAGCAGGTTATGGTGCTATTTATGAAGCAGCAAGAATTGTGAATGAATTTAGAGTAGAATTAAGTACCGAAAAATATTTAACCTTTAACCCTGGTGTATTTATTGGAGGTTCTGAAATGAACTACGATGAAACAAAAGCAACAGGAACTGCTATTGGTAAAACAAATATTATTTCTCCTGCAGTAACTGTAACAGGTGATTTGCGTTTTTTAACAGAGGAGCAAAAAATAAATGCAAGAAAAAAAATGCAGGCCATTGTTGACCAAAGTTTAGCAGGCACAAAGGCTACTATAGATTTTGAAGATGGCATACCTAGTATGGCGCCAACGGAGGGCAACAATAAAGTACTTGAAGTTATTAGTGGAGTTACCAAGGATATGGGTGTAGGTCCAACCATAGCAGGCGACCCAGGCTCTCGTGGTGCTGGAGATATTTCTTATATAGCAGCTTATGTAGATTGTATTGATGGCTTAGGCTCTTCAGGAAGAGGTGCACATGCACCAGGAGAAAC
>JABMML010000016.1 GCA_013205585.1 Chitinophagaceae bacterium
AAATATGATTACAAGATTGAAGAAACTGCCTTTTAAACTGCCCTTGGTATTAGTAGCTATTATACTAGGTTCTATTAGTATTTTATCTTTTAAAGAGCCTAAGTTTCGTTCCGATCCTTATATGGTGCAGATCCCTGGAGGATCCTTTTATATGGGACCAAGTGATGAGCAGGTGGATATGGCCATGGTCAATAGAAAAAAATTAGTGTCCATTACTGGTTTTTGGATGGACCGTACAGAAGTAACAAATCAGCAATATCGCAAATTTGTAAAATATGTATCTGATTCTCTTAAATATTTGGCCGTGTATGCAGGTGGTGTGAATCAAGCAGAAGATACAGTGAAAGTGGATTGGAATAGAGCCTTAAGAATCAACACTAGCAGTAAGGCTGTGATAGAAAAATTAAATGAACTTTTATTAAGCCCTGATAATCGTATTCAAGGCAAGGTAGAAATAGATCCTACTAAATTAATTTACAGGTATTCTTATGTGGATTTAAAAGCGGCTGCTAAATCATCTAAAGGATTAGAGCAACCCTTGAGTAATTTTTTAGTTTCTAAAACAGAAGCAGTTTATCCTGACTCACTCGTATGGATGAGAGATTTCTCTTATTCTTATAACGAACCATTTACACGCTTATACTTTTCACACCCTTCTTATAATCAATATCCGGTAGTAGGTATAACTTGGAAGCAAGCTATTGCTTTCTGTCATTGGAGAACTAATAATAGTAATTTTTATTTAGATAAAGGCAATAAGAGAGACGAAAGAATCGATGGCATATACCGTTTACCTACAGAGGCAGAGTGGGAATATGCTGCAAGAGGTAATTCTAAAACGAATAATATGTATCCATGGGGTTCTCCTTATACAAGAACAAAAGAAGGAAGACTCTTAGCTAACTTTAAACCAGGCAGAGGAGATTATTTTGGATCAGATGCGAAGAACGATAATATTTATACAAGTAAGGTTCAATCTTTTCCAGAAAACGGTTATAAATTATTTGATATGGCAGGCAATGTCGCTGAATGGACTAGCTCTGTCTATTATGAGGGTGGCTATAATTTTATGGGAGATTTTAGTCCGGATTTACAATACAATGCAAAAGAGGAAGACCCCATTTCTATGAAAAGAAAAGTGGTTAGAGGAGGTTCTTGGAAAGATATTGCTTACAATATTCAAGTAAGTACTAGAAATTATGAATACCAAGATACCGCCAAATCTTATATTGGATTTAGATGTGTGTTGTCAATGGCACCAAGAATTAATTAAAAACCTTTCTAATTATAATCATCATTCGAATTAAATAGTATCCTATAAAATTTATAAATTTTTCAAATGTCAAATTCCATTTCGCCCAAAACCAATAAGATCGTTAACGTAGTTTTCTCTTTAGGAGCTGCGGTAGTTATTATAGCTACATTGGCAAAAATCTTACATCTATCATGGGCCGATTATGCTTTAATACTTGGTTTTATCACAGAGGCTGTGATTTTTACCATCTATGCATTCTTGCCACCACCAGAAGTTGGAGATTCAACGCATGCGCCACAAGCAGGTGCAGTGGATTCGGTGATGGCGCATTTGGAAGCGGCCAAATTAGATGGTGCTGCTTTTGAAAAATTAAGCACTAGTTTCCAGCGCTTAAATGACACTGCCATGTATTTGGGTGATTTAGCAGATATGTCAAAAGCAAGTAAAGACTTTACAAATAACACAAAGGACGCGGCTATTGCATTAGGTTCTATCAAGGATGCAGCAGGTTCGGTTTCTACTAATTTGGGAAGTTTTGCATTGGCTACAGATGGCGTTAAAAACTTAGATGAACAATTTGCGATGATGAGTAAAAGCATGGAAGCCATGAATACTTATTATACAAAGTTAGCGGAAGCTTCGAATGCAATGTCAAGTTCTGCGCAAGATGCGATTAGAGCGAAAGAACAGATTGCATTATTAGCCGATAACCTTACTCAATTAAACAAAGTGTATGGCAATATGATTGTTGCTATGCAAGGGCGTTAATTTAATTATTCAAATTTTCATTTTTTAAAATCTAGTATACATGTCATTACCTAAGGAGCCAAGGCAGAAGATGATTAACATTATGTATATAGTGTTAACTGCGCTGTTGGCATTAAATGTATCTAGTGAAATTCTCAATGCATTTAAAACTATTGAGCAAAGTTTAAATAG
>JABMML010000166.1 GCA_013205585.1 Chitinophagaceae bacterium
AAAGGAAAAGAAGTTTTTAAAGGAATGCCCAATGCCGTTATAGTATGTAATCACAATAGTTTAATTGATATACCCATAAGCACCCCCTTTTTACCAAGAGCCAATAAAACCATTGCCAAAAAAAGTTTTATTTACGTTCCACTATTTGGATGGATTTACCAATTTGCCACTGTAGTTGTAGATCGAAAAGACCATAATAGTCGTAAAGAAAGTTTTGATAAGATGGTGAATGTTTTAGACAATGGCTTAGATATGCTTATTTATCCAGAAGGCACTAGAAATAAAACCACGGAACCTTTAAAATCTTTTTACGATGGTGCTTTTAAATTATCGGTTGAAACACAGAAACCAATTATTCCAGTGGTGCTATTAAACACTAAAAAAATACTCCCTGCAAGGCCTATCTTATACTTTACACCTGGTAAAATTAATATGCATATACTACCTGCTATTTATCCGCAAGGACATACTAAGGATAGCTTGAAGCAAGCCGTTTATGATGTAATGGCTAAATACTATTTAGAGCATAATGATAGATATTAGTAACTAGAAGAAGAGAATGTTCTACTTCTATTAATTTTTAAATCTCTTAATATACCAGATTTAGGATTCACCGTAATACTGAAAGAACGGTACATACCAATAGGCGTTACATTAATAGATAATTGCCAGCAGTGCATCTCACGCGTAATAAACATGCTTAGTTGTTGTATACTGGCCTTGGCCACATCCACATAGCCAGTTCCACCTAGTTTCCACTTTGGCGTTAAACTAAAGTCCCCATTAAAATTTAAACTTGAATAGGTTTGTAGTTTGAATCCGGAATAATCGGGCTTTATTATTCTTGAAAACTGGAAAGAATAAGATACGGTTAAACTCCAAGGAATAGAAAAATCGGTAAACTCTGCCGGATTGGCTTTCACATATTGCAATTGCCTTTGTTGTTCATCGGGGGTCATGAAGGGGTCTATAGGAATTTCTTTTTTCTTAGCATCTGCATCTTCCTTGGATTTACTTTTAAAAGAAGTAGAAATAGAAACTCCTCCATTGGTAATACTTCCGAATTTAAACTTAGTAGGGTCAATATCTAATTTGTTCTTTCTAAACCCTTGCGCATCAGTGGCATAAGGGTCTAAGCTGAATGAAGAAGAAATATTGAACTTATCAAATAAAATAGTCCGGGCATAAAAATTAAAATTACCTAATTGAAAACTGTCAGCTAGAAAATTATAATTAGAAGTAAAGCCAAAGCCTTCAATTAATTTAACTTTTTTAAAGTTTTCGGCACTAGTATCTTTTTTATCTTTTACTTTCATCTCTAGTAAATTATCCAAACCAAAACTTAAACCTCCAAAGGTTCCTTCTGAATAGGCCCCGCCTAAAGCACCTCCATCATATTTTGAAAAGCGGTAAGTTCTACCAGTGGAATCAATTTGAGTGGCATAATGATAAGATTTCGCTAAATCGGGTGAATAGTTAAAAGAGATACTGGGCCTTATTTCATGACGAATGGCTTCTACATAATCGCTTTTAAATTTATAGGTACCAAAAATTCTACTTGCTGTTCCTACACCAAAACTTACATGGGGTGCTCTATAAAAACCTTTTTCATAACTCGTATCTACCTTATTTAGTTTGCTATTCCATGACTTCGTATTTTGTTGACCAAACCATTTTTCATCAAAACCAATAGAGGGTGTAATCGTAATAGGCCCAAGTGATGGCAGCGAAACACTAATAGGAATATTATGAGTAGCGCCCCATTGCATGGTATCTAATAATCTGTTGATATTTAAAGCGGAATCATAAAAAGCCATTTGATTCTGGAAAGATCCATTATACCCTACTCCTAATTTTTCATACCATTTTCCACTACCTACTTGATCCTTGGATTGAAAAGGATATAAAGTCAATGCATTGAAATTAATATTAGGCAAACTTAAATTCACCAAACCTAAATTATTGTTCTGACTATGATTCAAGTTTACCGATAAATTATATTTATTATCCCAAGATTTATTATAGCTAATAGATGAGCTAATTTGGTTTTGAAAATTCTGATAAGGGTTATTGAGTAAATAACTATTATACTTAGTACTTCCAAAATTGACATTAGCAGAAAAATTAGTACCAGGTAAAGCCCTTGCATCCATTGAATGAGACCAGTTAATCATAAATGTTTTACCGCCTGTAAATTCACTGGCTATACTCACATTTCTATTCAATATTCTTGAATTTTGTAAACTAAGGTTAAAATTGCCAATGTATTTATAGCGTAAAATATATTTACTATTTAAATTGGCACTCCATCCTCCATAAGAATAAATATTACTTCTTATAGTGGCATCAAAATTATCACTCAGTACTTTATAATAGCCTAAACCTTCAAAGCCTAAACCAAAATCTTCGCTGGTAGAAAATGCAGGCGCCATCATTCCAGAATGTTTCCCTCTTGATAAAGGAAAAATTCCAAATGGAATGCCTATTGGAAAAGGCACGCCTTCAAATTCTGGGAAGGCCGGGCCAGAGACTCCAATTTTTTCGGTAATTATTTTTAATCTATTGGTTCTAAAAGCAAAATGGGGATCGTCTAAATTACAGGTAGTAAACCTAGCCTTCCATGCAAAAGCCTCATTTTGATTTACCTTTTTCATGGTGGTGGCATTGATAAAAATTTCACCTTGTTGAAAGTTGGTATTTTTTGTAAGACCCTTTCCCGACTTCATATTAAAATAAATAGAGTCATTCACAGAAGTCATAGTCCCTTCTTTAAACTTTGGATTACTCAAAGGGTTACCAGTAGTATCCTTTGCGCCATATGCTCTCATATTCTGACTTTGCTGGTCATAGACTATGGTGGCTGCTTCTAATTCTGAAGTTTTATAGACGGTCTTAGCCTTACCATACAAAAAGAATTCTTTGGTAGACATGATCATCACTCCTGAATCTTCTGCATTATAATTAACGGGAGTATCAATACTGTCTTTGGAGATTCTAAGCGACTTAATATAAGCGCTATCATTATTCTTAGAAAGGCTATCTATTTTAACAGAAACACTGTCTTTTTTACCTGCCTGTATTTTGGCCTGAGCAAAAACGCCCATTATGGGCATTAAAACTATTGTTAATGTTAGTAAAATGCTACCAATTACAATAGAACGCCTGTATTTTACGTTATTTTTGTGTCCTGTTGTTATCACAGCAGCAAAAATAAACTAAAACAGCATTAAGGCACTGATTATGAAGCAAAATAGACTGATTTTAGCATTTACTTATAGCCTAATAGCCCTTTTTACCCTTATTAGCTTAAGTACAGTAGCCCAAAACTCATCCAAAACCATCAAACGTATTATCATTGACCCAGGTCATGGAGGCACCGACCCTGGTTCTAATGGCAAATATTCCACTGAAGCTGCTGTATCCTTGGCCATTTCCTTGAAACTTGAGGAATATATCAATCAATCCATCCCGGATGTGGAAGTGGTTCTTACGCGTAGAACAGAAATTTTCAATACTGTAGTAGAAAAAGCCAATATTGCCAATGCAGCTAAAGGGGATTTATTTATTTGTATACATACTAATTCAGCCAATCCTAGTAGAAGTAGAGAAATCATTGGCTATACCAATAAAACCTATACAGTAAAGAAAAAAGGAGTTAAAAGAAAGGTAACAAGAAGAGTTCCTTTATATAAAACTA
>JABMML010000001.1 GCA_013205585.1 Chitinophagaceae bacterium
AAACACCCTCATACTGCACAACAACCTAAAGAATTTAAATTTTAATTAATTCCAAATATAAATAAATGGAAAAGCAAACAAATGCAGTTGGTCGTCGTAAGGAAGCAGTAACACGCGTCTTTGTTAGTAAGGGTAGTGGAAAAATTACCGTGAACGATAAAGATTACAAACACTATTTTCCTTTAGTGTATTTACAAAATCAAGTAGAAGCTCCTTTGAAATTAGCTGAAGCACTTGGTAAATACGATATCGTAATTAACGCACAAGGTGGTGGTTTAAAAGGCCAAGCCGAAGCAGCCAAATTAGGTATTGCGCGCGTATTAATAGAACTAAACCCTGAATTGCGCCCTGCTTTAAAAGCAGCTGGACAATTAACGCGTGACTCTCGTAGCGTTGAGCGTAAGAAATTCGGACATAAGAAAGCACGTAGAAGCTTCCAGTTCAGCAAACGTTAATCCAACAATTTTAACATTAATTCATTACAACAAATTATACAAATGGAAAATAACACTTCATTACAACAGCAATTACTTGAGGCCGGCGTACACTTTGGTCACCTTAAGAAGAAGTGGAACCCTAAGATGTTACCTTATATTTTCGCAGAGAAAAAAGGAATACATATTATCGATTTAAATAAAACAGTCGATCATTTACAAGAAACTGCTGCTGCTTTAAAGCAAATTGCTAAAAGTGGTAAGAAGATTATGTTCGTAGCTACTAAAAAGCAAGCGAAAGAAATTGTAAGTGAGTGTGCTAAAAAAGTAAACATGCCTTACGCTACAGAGCGTTGGTTAGGTGGTATGTTAACTAATTTCAATACAGTTCGTAAGAGTGTGAAGAAAATGCAAAGCATTGAAAAAATGTTAGCAGACGGAAGTGCTGAAAGCTTAACTAAAAAAGAGCGTTTAACATTAGGTCGTGATAAAGATAAAATGGAAAAAGTATTAGGTGGTATCGCTCAATTGGGCCGTTTACCAGCTGCTTTATTCTTAGTAGACATAGGGCATGAGCATATTGCACTTGCAGAAGCAAAGCGTTTAGGTATTCAAACATTTGGTATGGTAGATACTAACTGTGATCCTAATAAAGTAGACTTCTCTATTCCTGCAAACGATGATGCAACAAAATCTATTGCCATTATTACTAACTATATTACTGCTGCAATCGCAGAAGGTTTAGCAGAGCGTCAAGCTTCTAAAGATGACGAAGGCGAAACTGAAGAAGGCAACAATGAGAACGAAGCAAAAGCAAAACGTATGGAAGCCGAGGCTAACGCTGAAGGTGGAAGAGGTAAGCGTGGTGCGGGTGCTGCTCCAACAGCTCCAGGTGCGCCTAAGCGTCGTATTCAAAGTACACGTCGCCCAGCAGGTAAATAAATATTAACCAATTGGGTTATTGGTGTCCTTGGGATACTAATGACCCAATTGTTTTTTTTCGATACTAATCAGTATCAAATTTTTTAACAATCTTATTTTAAAATATATTTTATGAGTACAATAACAGCTACTGACATTAATAAATTACGTCAAGCAACAGGTGCTGGTATGATGGATTGCAGAAAAGCATTAACAGAAACAGATAACGATTTTGAAGCAGCCATTGATTGGTTACGTAAGCAAGGTCAAAAAGTGGCCGCTAAGCGTAGCGATCGTGAAGCAAAAGAGGGTGTGATTATTGCACAAACTTCTGCAGATCATAAAACTGGTTTTGTAGTTTGTATTTCTTGTGAAACAGATTTCGTTTCTAAGAATGCTGAATTCGTAGCCTTTGCACAAGTAATTGCTGATGCAGCAGTAGCGAACAATGTAAAATCTGCTGCTGAATTAAATGAAGTAAGTGTGAATGGCACTAAAGTGTCTGACATGATTAATGATAAATTAGCTTCTATCGGAGAAAAAATTGGAGTAGCTAAATTTGAAAGAGTAGAGGCTGCCTATGTAGCATCTTACATACATGGTTCTTACAGAATGGGTGTATTAGTAGGTTTGAGTGCAGAAGCTGCTGAAGTAGGTAAAGACTTAGCCATGCAAATTGCGGCGATGAACCCAGTGGCCGTAGATCCTGAATCAGTGCCTGCTGAAACAGTTGCTCGTGAGCGTGCTATCATTATTGATACTATGAAAGAAGATCCTAAAATGGCCGGCAAACCAGAAGAAATGATTGTGAAGATTGCAGAAGGTAAGATTAACGCTTTCTTTAAAGAGCAAACCTTACTAGCGCAAGCCTTTGTAAAAGATGGTGGTAAAACCGTAGGTGAGTATGTAAAGTCGGTTGACAGTGCATTAAAAGTGACCGAATTCAAGCGTGTGGCATTAGGATAAGATTAAGAAAATACAAAGCATAAAAAAAGTCCCGAAGAAATTCGGGACTTTTTTATTATACCAATATTTTATCTTCTACCATCTCCATCTAATAAATTACCTACTGCTCCTAAGACACTACCTTCTTCTTTACGCATAGTGGTAGCATAGGCTAAAATTCGTCCTGCTAGTCTACTAACGGGTAAGGTTTGAATCCATACTTTACCAGGTCCGGTAAGTGTTGCAAAGACTACCCCTTCGCCACCAAAAATGGTATTTTTTATACCTCCTACAAATTGAATATCATAATTTACAGTGGAAGTAAAACCTACAATACAGCCTGTATCAATTTTTATTATTTCACCTGCTGTTAAATCTTTTTCAAAAACATGACCACATGCATGTAAAAAAGCAAGACCATCTCCCTCCAATTTTTCCATGATAAAACCTTCACCCCCAAATAAACCAACTCCTAGTTTACGCTGAAATTCTATTCCAATACTTACCCCCTTTGCCGCACAAAGAAAAGCGTCTTTCTGACAAATTACTTTACCATTAAAAGTGGATAAATCTAAAGGAATAATTTTTCCTGGATAAGGAGAAGCGAAACTCACTTTTCGCTTATTATTTTGTTGATTGGTAAACGCAGTCATAAATAAACTTTCTCCAACTAGTAAGCGCGAACCAGCTTTTAATAGTTTACCTAAGAATCCTGTATTTTCTTGAGAACCATCCCCAAATAATGTTTCCATTTGGATTCCATCGTCCATCATCATAAAGGCGCCTGGTTCAGCAACAACCGACTCTTGAGGGTCTAGTTCAATACTCACATATTGCATTTCTTCACCAAATATTTGGTAATCTATTTCCGTATTCTTCATATTTCATTGTTTTCATAAAGCTAAAAAACCTTTTTAATTTAAAAAATTAAATAATTATTAATAAAGGCTCCATTAACTAACCTAATCCTTATCCAAAATTTGTATCTTGCAAGTATAAATCTGTATTATTATGTTGCCAAAATACAAGCGTGTATTATTGAAATTGTCAGGAGAGGCATTGTTAGGGAATCAAAAAACGGGAGACCCCTTTGATCCTAAAATTATTGAGCAATATGCCAATGAAATTAAGCAAGTAGTAGAACTAGGTGTACAAGTAGCCATTGTCATTGGCGGTGGTAATATATATAGAGGAATGAATGAGGCGGATAGTGGTATCGAGCGCGCACATGGAGATTATATGGGAATGCTTGCCACTGTTATTAATGCGATGGCCATTCAAGCCATGCTTGAAAAAATTGGAGTGTATACCCGTTTGCAATCGGCCATTGTAATGGAGCAAGTAGCCGAACCTTATATTCGTCGCAAAGCACTTCGTCATTTAGAAAAAGGACGTGTGGTTATATTTGGCGCAGGTACAGGTAATCCTTATTTCACTACCGATACCGCAGGTTCACTGCGTGCCATTGAAATGAAGGCCGATGTTATTTTAAAAGGAACCCGCGTAGATGGCATATATGACAGCGACCCTGAGAAAAACCCTGCCGCTGTTAAGTTTGAAAAAATTAGCTTCCAAGAATGTATAGCAAAGAACTTAAAAGTAATGGATACCACTGCATTCACCTTATGCATGGAAAATAAATTACCCATTATTGTATTTGACATGAACCAACCCGGAAATTTATTAAAAGTAGTGCAAGGGGGTGCTATTGGAACCTTGGTGGGGTAGTGAATCATAAACCAATGATTAACCACTGATGTAATTTTTAGGGCGTTTATAGATCGCTATCTTAATTTTATAGTATGCAAAAATTAACCACTTTATTTCTTGTATTTTGTTTTGTATTAGTTGCTTCTACAAGCGCTAATGCACAAAAAAATTTAAGCTTAAACGAAGCCATTCAGACTGCTTTAAAAAATAGTTATGATATTCAATTGGTGGAGAATAATTTATCCATTGCTAAAAACAACAACAATATTGGTGTGGCAGGGGGCCTACCTACCATTACTAATACAACCAATAACAACAATACCTTATCTACCATTAATCAAACATTTCCAGATGTAAATAGAAATACATCTCGAAACGGTGTTGATGGTAGTTCTTTAAATAGTGCAGTGAATGCTAGTATGATATTGTTTAATGGCTATAGAGTACAGGCAACCAAAAGCCGACTAGAAAGCTTGCAAACACAAAATAAGTTTTTACTTGAATCGCAATTGTTGAATACCATTTCAACAGTTATGCAACAATATTATAATGTGGTGCGTCAACAAGCATTTTTAAAAACTATTCAAAAATCAATTGAAGCAAGTCAACAACGATTAGACATCGTAAAAACAAGACAACAAATAGGCGTTGCCAATCAAACCGATCTTTTACAATCCAATATAGATTTAAATGCATTAATACAGGCAGCGCAAAATCAATTCTTAATTATTGACCAAGCCAAAGCCGATTTATTAAATACGATTGTAATGCCAGCTACTACTCCTGTACTAATTAATGATAGTATTGAAGTAGATAATCAAATAATATTATCGGTAGTGGAGGAGAAAATGAAAAATCATCCTTTATTACAATCAGCACAACAACTAATTAATATAAATCAGTTTTTAGAAAAGGAAACTAAATCTTTAACTTATCCAACCCTAAGAGCGAGTACAGGCTTTAATTACAATAGTAATAAGTCAGCAGCTGGTTTTATATTATTGAATGAAAGCTATGGTCCATTTTTAGGGGTGAACTTAAGCATTCCTATTTATAGTGGCGGCGCCAATAAACGTGCCATTAAAAATGCCTCAATCAATACCAATACTGCAAAAATTCAATTGCAAAACACAGAGCAGAATTTGACTACTGAATTATTTAAAACCTATCAGAGCTATAAAAATAGTTTAAAGCAGACGCCCATTGAAATTCAAAATTTTGAAATGTCACAATCCCTATTGGATTTAGTGATGCAAAAATATCAATTAGGCCAAGCTACCATGGTAGATGTAAAGCAAGCCCAACAAAGTTTTGAAACGGCTGGGTTTAGATTAGTGAGCTTACGTTTCAGCGCAAAAATTGCTGAAATCGAATTAAAGAGGTTATCCAATCAATTGACATTTTAAAGCCTACATGCAATCAAAGCTTCCCCATATAGGTACTAGTATATTTACAGTCATGAGCCAATTGGCTGTAAAGCATAATGCTATTAATTTAGGCCAAGGCTTCCCTGATTTTCCTATGAGTGAAGCCCTCATTGATTGTGTCACAGAGGCCATGAAAGC
>JABMML010000167.1 GCA_013205585.1 Chitinophagaceae bacterium
AAAACCTAACTTTGCCTCATGCAATACACGCTAAAAAAATCATTGGGGCAGCATTTTCTAAATGACGCTCAAGTTTGTAAGGATATTCAGGCAGTATTGTTGGCGCAACCTATTGAGAGGTTGCTTGAAGTAGGCCCTGGAGCAGGAGCTTTAACAAAGTATATTCAAGACATTCCAACGCAGTCATTTAAAGCCATTGAATTAGACCGAGAAAAAGTAGCTTTTTTAAGCAGTGAATACCCCGCATTAAAAGACAAATTAATACTTGCCGATATTTTGGAGGCGTCCATTCCCTTTGACAACGAGTTTGTGGTAGTAGGTAATTTTCCTTATAATATTTCTACGCAAATTGTATTTAAAATTTTACAGTGGAAAGAGCAAGTGCCCATGATGGTGGGTATGTTTCAAAAAGAAGTGGCAGAAAGAATTGCTGCCAAGCCTAATTCAAAGGCTTATGGAATATTAAGTGTATTAACACAGGCATTTTACGATGTTACTTATTTATTTGATGTACCGCCCACAGCATTTACCCCGCCTCCTAAAGTAATGAGTGGTGTGATAAAACTTTCTCGAAAAGATAATTTTCCGAAATTTGTTTCTGAAAAACTATTTTATCATATTGTTAAAATGGCATTTGGGCAAAGAAGAAAAATGTTAAGAAATCCATTAAAGCCTTATTTTAGCGCAGCGCAATTACAGGATCCGCTATTTACCAAAAGAGCTGAAAACCTTACCTACGAAGACTATGCGGCCTTAACTTTTAAAATGCATATTGAATAAGATGGCTTTGAAAATAATTATAACAGCACCCGTGCATCCTTTTTTATTGGATACTTTGAAAGAAAAAGGATATACCACTCAATACGAACCCACTATTAGCTATGAAGCCTTAATGGATTGTATTGATACGGCTAATGGATTAATTGTAACTACGCGTTTAAAAATAGATGCCACTATTTTAGCAAAAGCCAATCAACTAAAATGGATTGGGCGCATAGGAAGTGGGATGGAATTAATTGACACTGAATTTGCAGTAACTAAAAATATACTATGTGTAAGTAGCCCTGAGGGAAATAGAACCACGGTTGGAGAACATGCCCTAGGTTTATTATTAAGTTTAATGAACCGCATTCATAGTGCTTATACAGAAGTGAGAGAAGGTAAGTGGATTCGTGATGCCAATAGAGCAGATGAGCTTACAGGAAAAACCGTGGGTATTATTGGCTTGGGAAATACCGGCGCTGCTTTTGCAAAAGTATTATCTGGATTTGATGTAGAAATTTTAGCACACGATATTTATAAAACAGGATTTGAGACAGCTCAAATAAAGGCAGCAAGCCTTAAAATGATTCAAGAAAAAGCGGATGTCATTAGCTTGCATTTACCTCTTAACGCCCTCACAAATTATTATGCCAATGAAGCCTTTTTTAAGGGCCTTCAAAAGAAGCCCTACTTTATAAGTACTTGCAGAGGGGCCGTTACCGATGCCAACGCTTTGTTAAAAGCATTGCAAAATCAGCAAATTAGAGGGGCTGGTATTGATGTGCTAGAAAAAGAGCCCATTAGCCTTCATACAAGCCAAGAAAAGGCTGTCTTAGAAGCACTTATGATGTATCCTAATTTCATATTAACCCCCCATATTGCAGGCTATAGTCACGAAGCCTACTATAAAATGTCTAAAGTTCTATTGGAAAAATTAGGTATCATTTAAGCAATATTTTATATCTTTGTACCATGCAACGCCTCACTTATGTGGCGTTGTATTTTTTTTATTACTAAACTAAGCATATGAGCGATACTACAGTATATGTCACCCAAGATACTTTTGATAAAATGCGTGAGCAATTACAAAAGATGAAGTCGGTAGAGCGTCCGGCTGCTTCTAGAGCTATTGGAGAAGCAAGAGAAAAAGGGGACTTAAAAGAGAATGCCGAATACGATTCTGCTAAAGAAGCACAAGGAATGTTGGAAGCAAAAATTAAACAATTGGAAGCAGCTATTTCCAATGCTAAAATAGTAGATACAAGTACCATTGATACAAGTAAGGTAACTATTTTAACGAAGGTGACTATTACCAATCAGGCTACTAAAAAAACAATGACCTATCAACTAGTGGGAGAAAAGGAAGCCGATTTAAAAGCTGGTAAAATTTCTGCTTCTTCACCTATTGGAAAAGGGTTGATTGGTAAAAAAGTAGGAGAGCTTGCAGAAATTCAAGCGCCTAATGGTGTGATGAAATTTGTAGTAGATAATATTACCATCTAAATTATCTTCTAATTATTTTCTTAAATAAATAAAAGCCATGACCCTTTTTTCAAAAATCATCAATGGCGATATTCCATCCTATAAAATTGCAGAGTCAGAAAAGTTTTATGCTTTTTTAGATATTTTTCCTTTGCAAAAAGGCCACACCTTAATTGTGCCTAAAATAGAAGTAGATAAAATATTTGAACTGCCAGATGCTTATCTAAGTGAATTATTAATATTCGCCAAGCCCGTTGCAGCAGCCATTGAAAAAAGTTTTCCTTGTAATAGAGTGGGTATGGTTACGGTAGGCTTAGAAGTGCCTCATGCCCATTTGCATTTAATACCCATTAATGCGGCTGCTGATATGGAATTCTCACAGCCCAAACTTTCTTTAAGTACAGAAGAATTTAAAGCTATTCAAGATTTAATTCTAAGTAAATTATAAATTAATACTGCTTTATTTATTTACATTTTAAGCAAGTCTTCCAATATAAATATTTATATACTAGTTTCTGTATTACTATGTTTCCTACTTTTTTAGGCGCTCTGGATTTTTAGTAAGAAAGGCCTCCCAACTATTGGCTTTTTTAGAAGACTTTTTTCCTTTTACAATTTTTGAAGTAGGCAGTATTAAACCGCTAATTTGATAATGATGACAGAGGGCAACGCCAAGGGCATCGGTGGCATCGTAGTACTTTGGTTGTTTTTTTATAGATAAAATACGCTCCAACATTTTCCAAATCATTTCTTTATCGGCATTGCCATTACCCGTAATGGATTGCTTCACTTTTTTAGGTGCATATTCGGTCACGGGAATTTTAAAATGCATGGCCGCTGCAATGGCCACACCTTGCGCACGGCCTAGCTTTAACATACTCTGTATATTCTTGCCAAAAAATGGAGCTTCAATGGCAAAATGCGTGGGTTGATAAGTTTCTATTAATTCAATGATTCTAGCATGTATCATTTGAAGCCTTGCATAAATATCTTTTTCTTTGGTCATTTTTAATACATCCATCATGACTAGGGCAGGCTTAGGCCCCCCTTTTAAAATTGCATACCCTAGTATTTGGGTACCTGGATCAATTCCTAAAATAATGGGTGTTTTTGACATGCACAATAAAGTTACATATATCATAGCAAATTCCGAACTTTGGGGCAATGAATCAAGAGCGCTTCAAAAAAATAAGAACCACCCTTAATAATTCTATTGGATTTATTTTATTCCTTGTATGCGCAGTGGCTATTTATAATAAAGTAGCTTCTAATGATAACCTAAATGAATTTGGAGATCAAATCAAGCAACAATTTTATACTATTGGCTTTTTTCAATGGGCTGTCTTAATTATCTTATTTGTTTTAAATTATTTAATGGAATCCATTAAATGGAAGTTGGTGCTAGCTGAATTAAATCCTACTTCTATTTTAAAATCGTTTAAATCTGTTTTAGTAGGCCAGGCTTTCGCCTTTTTTACCCCCGCTAGATCCGGCGATTATGTGGGTAGAATTTTATTCTTAGCACCAGGTAATAAATTAAAAGGGCTGGCTCAAATGGCTTGGGCCTCTTATGCGCAGTTATTAATTACTTTATTTTTTGGAAGCATTGGTCTATTTTATAACCTACCTTTTTTGCCTTGGCTAAAATGGATGGGTCCTTTTATTGTAGCTGCTGCCTGGGTCATTTATTTTCATCCAGGTAATTTTACAGGCTGGCTAAAAAAATTATCCTTATTGCAAATTAAAACTAAATTAAAGGGGCAATTGCTCTTATTTGCTTTTTTAAAATATTGCGTTTTTATACTACAATATACCTGGGTGGTTAAAATATTTAATATCCCTATTGGCATACTGGACCTTTGGGTGGCCTTATCGGTCTTGTTTTTTTGTTTAAGTCTTATTCCATCCATTGCTTTAACAGATGTAGTGATAAGAGGGCAGCTCATTGTTTTATTATTAAGTCCTTTTTATGACAATAGTTTAATGCTTATTTGCGTAAGTACTATCATATGGTCTGTTAATTTTTTATTACCTGCTATAATTGGTTCTATTCTATTAATAAATTACAGGATAAAGCAATAATTTTACAGTAGTCTCCCCAACAAATAAACAACCCCAAAAAGTAAACAACTAAGATGCATTTTCTATTTCTTTTATTCTCTTTTTTCACCTTTTTACCAAGCAATGATAAAGGATTATGTAATTTAAATAATACTGCCTTTAATGCTGGGGAGAAAATTAGTTATACTATTTATTATAATGTCATTGGACTTTATGTAAATGCTGGTAAAACCGATTTTACGGTTCAGTCCACTAGCTTTAATGATAATGATGCATTTACTTTTACCGCTACAGGAAAATCCAACTCAAAATATGATTGGATATTCAAAGTAAGGGATAAGTATGAATCGGTGGTGGACGCTAAAACCTTACTGCCTTATCAATTTACAAGACAAATAAACGAAGGCTCTTTTCATAAAAAGGAAATGGTGAATTTTAATCAAAAAGCCAGAACGGCTAGTACCGAAGCCGAAGTATATAAAACATCAGAGTGCACTTTTGATGTGGTGAGTGCTATTTATGCTGCCAGGAATTTCAATTATTCAAATTTAGCCATCAATGATAAAATTTATCTTAATTTTTTCCTAGATAAAAGTTTAAATCCTTCCTATTTTAAGTATTTAGGCAAAGAAGTGATAACTACTAAGTATGGAAAATTTAAAGTTATTAAATTAGCACCCTTGTTATTAAAGGGCAGTATGTTTGAAGGAGGAGAAAAAATGACTATCTGGGTCACAGACGATGAAAACCATATACCCGTTCGTATTGAAACGCCCATTGTGGT
>JABMML010000168.1 GCA_013205585.1 Chitinophagaceae bacterium
AAATCAAGGACTTACGTTAAATCGTGGGTCCTTTGCTACTTGAGGTTTGCGTGAGGTTTTTGATTTTGTCGCATCTAGTTAAGTTAAGACTATCCAAAAATTAATTAAAAAAATTTAGTATAAGGGACCTGAATTTATAATTGAAGAATCAACTCCATCTTCAAATTTTTTAAAGTTTCTTTGAAAAAGATTTGCTAAACTGACACGAGCTGCTTCATATTCAGACTTGTCCTCCCAGGTATTTTCTGGTTGTAAAATATTGGAATCAACGCCAGGTATTTTTTTAGGTACTTTAAAATTAAATACAGGAAAGTCTTCGTAACCAGCTTCATCAATAGTATTGTCCAAAACAGCCTCAATCATTTTCCTAGTATTAGGCAAAGACATTCTCTCACCTCTGCCATAAGCGCCTCCAGACCAACCAGTATTGATAAGCCATACTTGGCAATGATTTAATTCAATTTTTTCGCCTAATAATTTTGCATAGACACCTGGGTGAAGCGGCATAAATGGTGCACCAAAACAACTGCTAAATGTAGCTTTTGGAGATTTAATACCTTCTTCTGTACCCGCAATTTTTGCTGTGTATCCACTAATAAATTGATACATTGCTTGAGCAATATTTAACTTACTTATTGGGGGCAGTATACCGTATGCATCACAAGTTAAAAAAAAGATATTTTTAGGCTGTACTGCAACCGAAGGTGTAACAATATTATGTATATGTTCAATAGGGTAACTCACCCTTGTATTTTCGGTAATACTTGCATTGTCGTAGTCAACTTTGTTTGCCCCTTCAATAAGTACCTGGTTTTCTAATAAGGCACCAAATTTTATTGCGTTAAAAATATCAGGCTCGTTTTCTGAACTTAAATTGATTGTTTTTGCATAACAACCACCTTCAAAATTGAATATAGAATGATTGGTCCAGCCATGTTCATCATCTCCAATTAATTTTCTTTTTGGATCTGCGCTAAGTGTTGTTTTTCCAGTACCACTTAATCCAAAAAATAAAGAGACATCACCTGTTTCACCAATATTGGCACTACAGTGCATGCTTAAAATATTTTTTAAATTTGGTAAAATGAAATTAAGTACTGTAAAAATACCTTTTTTAATTTCTCCCGTATAAGCAGATCCTCCAATTAAAATTGTTTTTTCAGTAAAAGAAATAATAGAAAAATTTTCTGCAGCTGTACCATCTATTGTTGGATCAGCTTTAAAATTTGGCGCATGAATAATTTGCCATTCTGGAATAAAATCTGCAAGTTGAGCTTCAGTTGGTCTAATAAACATGTTATTTGCAAACAAGGCACTCCAAGGAAGTTCTGTATATAATCTTAAAGGAAGTTGATATGTTGCTTCGGCACAAGCAAATGCGTCTGTTACCCAAATCTCTTTTTGTTGCTCTAAATACAACAACATTTTATTTTGCAAAGGTTTAAAATACTGGGGATCTATTGTATTATTAAATCCACCCCAATCAACTATATCTTTAGTAATGGTATCTTTAACAATAAATTTATTTTCTGGACTACGGCCAGTAAATTTCCCTGTATTCACCCAAAGTGCACCATTGTCTGCTATTTTTCCTAATTCAAGTACTATTGTTTGTTCATATAATGTATCTACTTTACTTTGATAATGTAGAGTAGGTTTTGTAAGTAGGACTTTTTTCATTTTATTTTTTATTTAAAATAGAGTAACGCAATTTCGGACAAAATCAACAATAAACTAACGAATGGTAGTTATTTTTTTGTAATGTCTTGTTAAAGGTGCATGGATTATACCTTTTAGTTTGCTGAATAAAACTTATTCATTAATCAAATTTTGTTTAAAACTTTGGTTCTTAACGGAAGCCACACTGAACAAAACCACTGTGTTATTAAAAGACCCCCTCATCCCGCTCTAGATAAATGATAATCAAGGACTTACGTTAAATCGTGGGTCCGTTTCTGTTTCTGCGTGAGGTTTGCGTGAGGTTTTGCTTGAGGTTTTTGTCATTTTTCCAATGTATATAGAACGTA
>JABMML010000169.1 GCA_013205585.1 Chitinophagaceae bacterium
TACAATGCTTTGCGCTGATTTAAGCGAGTTGTAGCTTTTTTTTCCTTAATTAGAAAATAAAAGCAATTTTGAATGAGTTAGACTTATTCAAGCGCTTCATAAATATCTATTTCTCGTCTCACTCTACGCATGCTCGAAAGCTCGACTCGAAATAATATTTATGTAGCGCTGTATAATAATTTCAAAATTTTAATGAGAAGGCTAAAAGTTGATGCAAAACAGCATTTATTATTTTAATTTGTATGAGCGCAGTAAATAAATAGTTTCCGTAGTAATCCGTTTGTAGGATTACGGAGGAAAGCTATTTTTTACGAAGCTCTACATTGAAAAATATATATCGTTTAGCAAACGAGAAACAGGTATTTATTATTAAAATACTTAAGTCCAAAAAAATAATCTATCGTTTGGCTTTAAAGAAAGCTTGCATGAGCGCGGCGCAGTCATTTTCTAAAATGCCGCCCACAGTAGTGGTGGAAGGATGAAAAGGATTTTTTTCTGTTACCCTTCGGTAACTATTTTTTTGGTCGTAGGCCCCAAAAACAATATGGCCAATTTTATTCCAGTACAAAGCACCTGCACACATTAAGCAGGGCTCAATGGTAACATATAAAGTGGCTTCTGGTAAATACTTTTCTTGTAAATTTTCGCAAGCACTGGTAATAGCTAAAATTTCGGCGTGGGCCGTTACATCTTTTAATAATTGCACTTGGTTGTGCGCCTTGGCAATTATTTTCCCATGCATTACAATAACAGCACCCACCGGTACTTCATCAACGTCAAAGGCCCTCTGTGCTTGCACGAGGGCCTGACGCATAAAATCTTCATGAATAGTTTGCACTATCTGAATTATAATTTTTGAATTCGAATATTTCTATAACTCACTTTGTCTCCATGATCTTGCAGGGCAATATGTCCAGATAATACTTTTGCGAAGTCTGGCGATTCTCCTTTAGCAAATTTTGATCTTCTAACAAGCTCTTTCCAGCCATCATCTCCCACATGTGTGCTTACCACATTAACATCATTTAAAATAAGGTCTAATTTGCCTTTCTTAAAAATAATATCAACTTTATTCCACTGATCGTAAGGTTTTACAACTCCTTCTTTACCTACAATTAAATCATATAAATTACCTGCTCTATGGCTAATAATTTTAGCATCAGCATGTCCATCATTGTCTAAGACTTGCATCTCAGGTCCTGTATGCCAAGTATTTTTATATTTAGTAGGCTCGTCTTGCACAAAAAAGATAATACCGCTATTGCCGTTTTTAGCAATTTTCCATTCTAGTTGTAAATGAAAATCATTGAAACCTTCGTTTGTTACTATATCACCACCATATTTTCCTGCTTTCTTAGCTGCTGGATCAAAAACAATCGCCCCCTCTTCTACCGTCCAGGCTTCGCCCACAGTGGTTTTGCCATAACTATGCCAACCATTAGTGGTTTTCCCGTCGAATAAAGAAATCCATCGTTGTGCATTGGTTTGTGCAGCAACAAAACTGATTAAAAAAGCAAGTAATAATTTTTTCATGCAAATTGTTTAGTGGTGTATAATATTAAAATCGTTTATTGTTTAATTAAAGTGGTACTTTATTAAAATATTTTACTTTTTCTCAGCATTTTATTTCTTTAGTAGAAAGATATATTTAATCATTTGTTCTACATCTTCTTGTTTTAATTGTGGATGCGGCGTCATGGGAATAGCACCCCAATTACCACTACCACCTTTAATTACCCTAGCTGCTAACATTTTAATGTTCGCTTCTGTGTTCTCATATTTTGCTGCTACATCTTTGTATGATGGTCCAATATTTTTTTCACTTATTTTGTGACAAGTTAAACAATCGCTTCCAGCAATCAAGGCCAGCCCTTTTTGATAATCTGGATTATCTGATAATGCATTAGCCGTTGAAGCTGTTGCTTCTGTTGTTGCTTTTCCAGCCTCTGTTGATCCACCACCACATGCTATTACAATAATAGCAGTTGATAAAATAAATAAAACCTTCTTCATATTGCTTCTTTTTTAAATGTTTAAATGCCTAAAATTTTCTTATTGAATGATTCATCTGAACCGGTACTGGCAAAATCGTCAAATGCTTTCTCGGTTACTTTAATAATATTTTTTTGAATAAAGAGCGCACCTTCAGCTGCCCCTACTTCTGGGTGTTTAATGGCACATTCCCATTCCATCACTGCCCAACCTTTAAAATTATAGGCAGCTAGTTTGCTAAAAATACTTTTGAAATCTACTTGGCCATCACCAAGAGATCTAAACCTTCCAGCACGGTTAACCCAGTTTTGGTATCCACCATATACACCTTGTTTAGCCGTTGGATTAAATTCTGCATCCTTTACATGGAACATTTTAATACGCTCATGAAAAGCATCGATATAGCCAAGGTAGTCCATACATTGTAAAACAAAATGAGAGGGGTCGTATAATAAACAAGCACGCTTATGCCCCTTTACTTTATCTAAAAACATTTCATAAGTCACACCATCATGTAAGTCTTCACCAGGATGAATTTCATAACAAAGATCAACGCCTACTTTATCAAACTCATTTAAAATAGGCATCCATCTTTTAGCAAGTTCAGTGAAACCTGTTTCTACTAATCCCGAAGGGCGTTGTGGCCAAGGATACATTGTATGCCATAATAAAGAACCACTAAATGTTGCATGCGCATTCAATCCTAAATTTTGGGAAGCCTTCGCTGCATAAATTAATTGTTGAACTGCCCACGCTGTTCTTGCTTTTGAATTACCATGTACTTCTTTGGGAGCGAATCCATCAAACTGCGCGTCATAAGCAGGGTGCACTGCCACCAGTTGTCCTTGCAAATGTGAAGACAATTCTGTGATTTCCATTCCTGCACTTGCAACAATGCCTTTTATTTCATCTGCATAAGTTTTACTTTCTGCAGCTTTTTTTAAATCGATACATCTTGGATCCCAACTAGGAATTTGCACTCCTTTGAAACCTAGGCCAGCCGCCCACTTACATATACTCTCTAAAGTATTGAAGGGTGCTTCATCGCCCATAAATTGAGCTAAAAAAATGGCAGGTCCTTTTATTGTTGTCATAATTAATTTTTAAATATAATTTTAAATAACATAAGGCGTCCACTTTTTATCGGACTGTGAAGAAGCCACTACATTGTCGATAAAGGCCATGCCTCTTAATCCGTCTTCGATGCCAGGGAAGTCTAAGATTTCTGCAGTAGGGGTAGTGCCATCAATTTTACAACCAAGGGTTAAAGCAAAGTTGCGATAAATATTTGCAAATGCTTCCAAGTATCCTTCTGGATGCCCACCTGGAGTACGACAACTTTGTATAGCAGTAGAAGATAAATGGGCACCGTAGTTGCCACCTGCTCTTAAAACTTGTGCAGGTTGATCCAACCACTTTACATGTAAGGTATTGGGTTCATGTTGCATCCATTCTATTCCTCCTTTCTCTCCGTAAATTCTAATTTTTAAATTATTCTCTTCGCCCGCCGCTACTTGAGAGGCCATTAATACACCTTTAGCCCCGTTGTCAAATTTTAACATCACCGACCCATCATCGTCTAATAATCTGCCTTCTACCATGGTATTTAATTCGGCACAAACATCCGAAATTTTTGCACCTGTAATATATTCTGCTAAATGTGCAGCATGGGTTCCAATATCTCCCATCACAGAACTTTTTCCAGATTTTTTTGGATCGGTTCTCCAAGCTGCTTGTGCATTGCCTTCTCTTTCAGATAATTTGCTTAACCAACCTTGCGCATATTCTACCCAAACTTTTCTAATCTTTCCTAGCTTACCTTCTTTCACCATGGCCTTTGCATGTTTCACCATAGGATAGCCAGAATAAGTATGTGTTAAACAAAGTATTAATCCTGTCTCGTCTAATTTTTGTTTTAATTGCTTTGCTTCCTCCATTGAAAAAGTAATTGGCTTTTCAATCACCACATGAAATCCGTATTCCAAGGCCATCATAGCAGGTGCAAAGTGAGCAAAATTGGGTGTTACAATGGTTACAAAATCGATGCGCTGGTCAGCAGGTAGTGCAGCTTCTTTTTTAATCATCTCATCAAAAGTTAAATAAGTTCTTTCCTTTGGAAGAAATAAAGCTTCTCCAGAAGCCACAGCAATCTCAGGATTAATACTTAAGGCGCCACAACTCACTTCAATAAGTCCATCCATATTAGCAGCTAATCTGTGAATGGCTCCTATAAAGGCATCTTTACCTCCACCTACCATGCCCATGCGTAATTTTCTATTCATTGTTGATTATTTTTAAGCTAAGAAAATCGTTTAATTCTGTCAATGTAAAACTTGCACAGTATTATACTAGCAATTTCCTTATTATTTTGCAAATAACCCCCTTTTTTAACTAAAAACTTTCTAAAAAATAGGAAATAAAAATTATATTTATCGAACCAATTAACATTTACTTGCCATGTCAACCAATGTCAATAGACGCAATCTTATTAAACAAGTTTTAACAGGGTCTGCAGCAATCGCTGCGGGTGCTGTGGTACCTTCTACTATTTTAGCAGCAGTGAAAAATAAAGTAGCATCAGAAGCACTCAAGGGAAACATTCAACATTCCGCCTGCAGGTGGTGTTATGACAGCATTCCCACAGCCACACTAGCAAACAACTTTAAGCAACTAGGTATGGTGGGCATGGACTTAGTAGGTCCCTCTGAATGGAAAATTTTAAAAGAAAATAATTTAATTTCTACCATGTGCAATGGCGCAGAAATTAGTTTAACAGAAGGTTTTAATACAATTCAATACCACGATAAATTAGTAAAAAATTATATAGAACATATTCATTATGTAGCAGATGCAGGTTACACCAACTTAATTTGTTTTTCAGGAAATAGAAGAGGCATGGATGATGAAACAGGATTGAATAATTGTGTTACTGGTTTAAAAAAAATTATGGCAGTTGCAGAAAAAAGAGGAGTCATGATTCAAATGGAATTATTAAACTCAAGAGTAGACCACAAGGACTACATGTGTGATCGTTCTTCTTGGGGTGTTGAATTATGTAAGCGTTTAGGTTCTGCTAATTTTAAATTGTTATTCGATATTTATCATATGCAAATTGATGAAGGAGATATTATTCATTCAATACAAACCAATCATCAATATTATGGTCACTACCATACTGGGGGTGTGCCAGGTAGAAATGAAATTGATGAAAGACAAGAATTATATTATCCTGCTATTATGCGCGCCATTTTAAAAACTGGATTCAAAGGCTATGTAGCGCAAGAATTTATTCCTGCAGACAAAGATCCGATGGCTTCATTAGCAGCAGCTATTAAAATTTGTGATGTTTAATGAAATGAAAATGCTAAGTAAGAATAGTTAATAAGAAAACGAAGTAAACAGAAATATAAAATATAAAATATA
>JABMML010000170.1 GCA_013205585.1 Chitinophagaceae bacterium
TACATCAGCAATAACTACTTCAGCATCGTTTACAAACACCTTTCCGTCTCTTAAATGAATAATAAGAGAAGCACCATTCACGGTTGTAGCTTCCATACCATCAGATAAATCACTAGATAATACTTTTCCAGCCACTACGTGGTAGGTTAAGATACCTTGTAATTGCGCTTTGTTTTCTGGTAAGATTAAAGACGCAACAGTTCCTTCTGGTAATGCAGCAAAAGCAGCATCCACTGGAGCGAAAACTGTAAATGGACCTGCGCCATTTAAAGTGTCTACAAGTTCAGCAGCTGTTACCGCTGCAACTAAAGTTTCGAATGAGCCATTCGCGATGGCAGTTTGTACAATATTCATTTTATATGTTTTATATATTACATAAACATAGTAATTAGTATTATGTTCGGCCTAAAAGGGTTAAATCATAATTTGTTAACAATTAAATTAATTATTATTTTTTTGTGGAGTCTTTGGTGCCTTATATATGTGTATCGTTCGTAAAACCGAACTAAAAAAAGACCCCTATTGCTAGAGGTCTCAGTCGTATTTTTTTAAACTTAAAGAGAATTCAATCTAATTAGGTTTTACATCTAAGTTCTTACGTTAAATTGGGAGTCCTTTACTAGGGGAGGAAAATATAGGGTCAAATTAGGTCTAAATATTTTATATCTTTATTTATGACAGACATGCAGTTAATATTTATCATTTTAATTATTTGGAGCATTCCTAGTACCTATTTTAGGAGTAAGTTTAGGAAAATTGTTTACCAAACGGATGACTGGAAAATTAATATTAAACCTCTTTTCAAAAAAGAGATTATAGGTTTATTCAGTAATATGTATCCAGATAATAAAGATTATCTCAAAACAAGAAATTACTATCGAATCTATTTAGCAGTATATCTAATTTTGTTTATTGTTTATAACTTAATTAGTAAAAATATTTTATAGATCATGAAGCAAGCAGTACTTAATTTATTATTTTCCCTCATCGCTTTTTGCATTGGGTATAGTATTGCACTTTTAACTGGACTACAAGTGGTTCAGCAAGCTGTATTGATTGCCTTTCTTATTCAATGGCTTTTGTTTATTCCTGCTTATTTTTTTCAAACAGAGAAATTCTATGACCTAGCGGGAAGTGCCACCTATTTATTCATTGTGAGTTATATAAGCTACCAAAGTTATTCTGCAATAAATATTAATATGGGTAGTATTCTACTAGCTTTATTCATCATGCTATGGGCAATCCGTTTAGGCAGCTTCTTATTTATAAGAATTCATAAAAGTGGAGAAGATAAAAGGTTTGCATCCATCAAACCTTCACCAACAAGGTTCTTCATGGCATGGACTTTACAAGGAATGTGGGTTTGTTTATGTTCAATGTGTGCCTTAACAGCCATTGCCAGCAAAAATGGGGTAGTTCAAAATGGGGTTTTTTGTATTGGCATAGTTGTCTTTATTTTCGGTTTTGTAGTAGAGATTATCGCCGACTGGCAAAAATCTACATTCCGTAAAAATCCTAAAAATAAGGATCAATTTATTGCGCAAGGGCTTTGGTCTTACTCAAGACACCCAAACTACTTTGGTGAAATTACATTGTGGTTGGGCATTTCCATTATGTCTTTTTCATCCTTATCAAGTTGGCAGTATATTACTTTAATCTCTCCACTATTTACATATATGCTACTTGTTTATATAAGTGGTGTTAGAATTTTAGAAATTGCAGGGATGGAGAAATGGGGTCATTTAGACAACTATCAAAAATACATCCGCAAAACACCTTCTTTATTTCCATATTCTAATCTATTTAAAAATAAGAATACTTAAATTAAATAGCGTAACGCTCTACGATCAAAAAAGTTTCTTTTTAGCCGCTTCTGTAAACTCTTTATTCCATCTATAAAAGGTGGCTTCTGATATACTGTGTTTCAGACATAGCGCTGCAATGGAGTATTCCCCTCGCTTAGCTTCCATTACGATTGCTACCTTTTGTTCTGATGAAAAGAGTCTCCTTATCTTAGGGCTGGTCTCTTTATTGGAGTTCTCTTTAGATTTTTTTGGCTTCTGTCCCATCTCATTTTTATTTAATTTTTAATGATGGAAACTCGCTACTAATTAAGACTATATTTTGCCCACTTTATACCGACAATTTATAAGTATAGTCCATTTCAATGATTAAATCAAGAGTCTTAGAAATGATAGAGATTACAAGAATTATAAATAGACCTGTTGCGTTAGAATTGCAAAAGAGTAGGTATTTTACTTCCAAAAGGTAAGTAATATTTTTTAATTATTATTATTAAATTGTTTTGCAATAATACCGCTGCGTGCCGAAAATACGTCTTATAATGGCTCAAATCGGTCAATTTGTATTTTTATAATATGTAATACCTTATAAAATAATGACTTAAGTTAAATTGAGTGCCCTTTGTTTTTTGACTTAATATACTACAAAACTGATATATCAGTTCAATGCATTATTTTTAATGTACAAACTTTTTAAATTCAAATTTTAATGAAAGTTGAGTACTATGATAAATAAAAAAGTTGCTAACGCTGAAGAAGCTATTAATGATATTAAAGACGGAGATACACTCATGTTGGGTGGGTTTGGCCTATGCGGTATCCCAGAAAAATGTATTGCGGCTTTGGTTAGTAAAGGAATAAAAAACCTTACCTGTATTTCAAATAATGCAGGGGTAGACGATTTTGGAATTGGATTAATGTTGCAACAAAAGCAAGTTAAAAAAATGGTTTCTTCTTATGTAGGAGAGAATGCTGAATTTGAGAGACAATTACTTTCTGGAGAACTTGATGTTGAATTGATACCACAAGGAACTTTAGCATTTAGGTGTATGGCTGCAGGGTATGGAATGCCTGCTATTTTTACGCCAGCTGGTATTGGAACAGAAGTTGCTATTGGAAAAGAAGTTAGAAATTTTAATGGGAAAGATTATTTATTAGAAAAAGCATTTGAAGCCAATTTTGCAATTGTAAAAGCTTGGAAGGGTGATACCGCTGGTAATTTAATTTTTAAGGCAACATCACGCAACTTTAATACGGTGATGGCAATGGCCGGTAGAATCACCATTGCAGAAGTGGAAGAGCTGGTTGAACCAGGTGAATTGGATCCCAATCAAATTCATGTACCAGGCATTTATGTGCATAGAATTTTTAAAGGAAGTGATTACGAAAAAAGAATAGAAAAAAAAACAACAAGTATATAATCTATAACTAAATTTTTCTCATGTTAGATAAAGAAGCAATTGCAAAAAGAATTGCACAAGAAATACAAAATAATTCCTACGTGAATTTGGGTATAGGCATTCCTACCTTGGTTGCCAATTATATACCAAAGAATATACAAGTATGCTTTCAATCAGAAAACGGGCTTTTAGGTATGGGGCCATTTCCAAGAGAAATAGAGGTAGATGCAGATTTGATTAATGCAGGCAAACAAACTATTACCATGTTGCCAGGAGCCGCCATCTTTGATTCTGCTATGAGCTTTGGTATGATACATGCGCAAAAAATAGATTTAACGATACTAGGCGCCATGGAAGTTTCTGAAAATGGGGATATAGCCAATTGGAAAATTCCTGGTAAAATGGTTAAAGGAATGGGAGGTGCAATGGATTTAGTTGCCTCCGCAAAAAATATTATTGTAGCCATGCAACACGTAAATAAAGCAGGGGAAAGTAAATTATTGCAGGCTTGCACTTTACCACTTACAGGCATTAGATGTGTGAAAAAAATTGTAACTGAGCTTGCTGTTTTAGCTGTATTACCAGAAGGAGGTTTTAAATTATTAGAAAGAGCGCCAGGCGTCTCGGTAGAAGCTATAAAAAAAGCCACGCTTGGAAAACTTATCATTGAAGGTCAGATTCCAGAAATGTCTTTTGATTAAATTATCCTTTTTTAAAGGTTACCTCTCAAATCTTGTTCTCTTTCCAATGCTTCAAATAAGGCTTTGAAATTACCTGCGCCAAAAGATTTCGCTCCCTTTCTTTGTATAATTTCATAAAACAAAGTAGGTCTGTCTTCAACAGGCTTCGTAAATATTTGTAATAAATATCCTTCCTCATCTCTGTCTACCAAAATACCTAATTTTTTTAGTGGGGCAACATCCTCGTCAATGGGTCCAATTCTATCTAATAAATCGTCATAATAAGTAGAAGGGATATTTAAAAACTCCACACCACGACTAATTAATTTTTCAACAGTCTCTAGAATATTGTCTGTAGCTATGGCAATATGCTGAACGCCCGCATCTTTGTAAAAATCTAAGTACTCTTCCACCTGCGACTTCTTTTTACCTTTTGCTGGTTCATTGATAGGAAATTTTACAAAACCGTTTCCATTACTCATTACCTTACTCATGAGTGCAGAGTATTCGGTTGAGATTTGTTTGTCATCAAATGTCAAAATATTTTTAAAACCCATTACGTCTTCATAAAAACTTACCCAAGTGTTCATTTGATTCCATCCTACATTGCCTACACAATGATCAATATACTTAAGCCCTACAGGTGCTGGATTATAGCCGTTTTCTAATTTTCTAAATCCAGGCATAAAAATACCATTGTAATTTTTTCTTTCAACAAATAAGTGTACAGTGTCGCCATATATATGAATACCACTCATTTTTATTTCACCATCCTCGTCTTGAATGGTATGCGGTTCCAAATATGGTTTTGCACCTCTTTTTACGGTTTGCTCAAAAGCGTCATATGCGTCCGCAACAGTAAGTGCTATTGCTTTTACTCCATCACCATGTTTGTGCACATGCTCGGCAATTGCAGAGTTGGAATGTAAAGGAGTTGTTAAAATTAACTTTACTTTATCTTGTATTAAAACGTAAGATACTTTTTCCTTATCTCCGGTTTCAGGTCCACTATACGCATAATTTTGATATCCAAATGCTGTTTTATAATAATTTGCTGCTTGTTTTGCATTACCTACATATAACTCTAGGTAATCGGTTCCTAATAGGGGTAAAAAATCGGGATATATACCTTTGCTTTCCATTGATATTAATTATGTTTTATTTTTTATTGGAGTCATTCATTCTTATTCGATGTTGTGTTGCCAACTCTTATGATAATTTTCATCTTCAATTAACAAAGCCTCCTCGGTAATCATTAATGGTTTAAAAGGGTCAATCATTACAGCTAACTCATCTGTTCTTTCTTTTCCAATCGATTTTTCTACGCTTCCTGGATGTGGGCCATGAGGGATTCCTCCTGGGTGTAATGTAATTTGTCCTTGTACCACCGAATTACGGCTCATAAAATCACCGTCTACATAATACAACACTTCATCACTATCTACATTGCTGTGGTTATATGGAGCAGGAATGGCTTCAGGATGGTAATCGTATTTCCTTGGCACAAAAGAACAGATTACAAAATTGTTTGCTTCAAAAGTTTGATGAACAGGCGGTGGTTGATGCACTCTACCGGTGATAGGTTCAAAATTATGAATAGAAAATGCCCATGGATAGTGATAGCCATCCCATCCGATAAAATCAAATGGATGTGTGCCATAAGTGTATGGATAAATTAAACCTTGCTTTTTAATTAGAATTTTATAATCACCTTCCTGATCAAAAGTTTCTAATTCATTGGGTCGTCTTATATCACGTTCGCAGAATGGTGCGTGTTCCATTAACTGTCCAAACTGATTTTGATAACGCTTAGGAAAACGAATAGGGCTATAACTTTCAATAATAAATAGTCTATTATTTTCATCATCAAATTCCATTTGATAAATAGTACCTCTTGGAACTACTAAATAGTCGCCGTAAGAAAATTTAATTTTTCCAAATCCGGTTTTTAAGGTGCCGGTACCTTTGTGTACAAAAATTACTTCATCTGCTTGACTATTTTTATAAAAATAATCTGTCATTGATTTTTTGGGTGCAGCTAAAGAAATTTGCAAATCAGCATTTACCAAAACTGGTTTTCTACTTTTTAAATAGTCATCTTCCGGTTTAATATTAAAACCCAACAAACTGGTATGACGTAAATGTTTTTCTCTTGCAATTTTTGGTTCTACAGAATAGGGTGTGCCCAATGATTTAACAAGGGTAGGCGGATGGGTATGATAAACTAATGAATACATGCCCGAAAAACCTTCTGTTGAAACCAACTCTTCGGCATATAATTTCCCATTGGGTTGTCTAAATACTGTATGTCTTTTTGCGGGAATTTTTCCCAATGTGTGATATATTGGCATAAATTAGATTTTCAAGAACCACAATACTAACAATTATAAGCAAAAGATAAAATATTATTTTTAACTTTGATAAAGCATATGCTCAAGTATTAAGTTTTTATGCCATAAAACCATATATATCATAAAATATTGATAATCAATGAAATTAGTAAGTTATATAGAAAATGGGGCCATTAAATTGGGGGCCATTGTTCAAGCGCAATTGTATTGCCTTCAAGCGGTTAATGAACAGCTTCCCACTGATATCATTGCTTTGATACAAATGGGTGATCAAGTTAGGCTTGAAACCGAAAAACAGCTCTTAAACATGGTAGAAGCTGATACTTTGATAGCACCTGTGAAAGATTATGTTTTACTGGCACCTGTACCTCGTCCTACTTCTTGTAGAGATGGTTATGCTTTTCGTCAACACGTTGAAGCAGCTAGAAGAAATAGAGGGGTAGAAATGATTAAAGAATTTGATCAATATCCTATATTTTATTTTACCAACCACAATGCAATTCAGGGACCAGGTGCTGTGTATTGTATGCCTGATCATTTTCAGCAACTCGATTTTGAATTAGAAATTGCCATTGTAATTGGTAAGGAAGGTAGAAACATAAAAGCGAAAGATGCTGATGCCTATATTGCAGGCTTTACCATTATGAATGACCTAAGTGCTAGAAAATTACAAATGGAAGAAATGCTTTTAAATTTAGGGCCAGCCAAAGGAAAAGATTTTTCAACAGTTATAGGACCTTGGTTAGTTACTCCTAACGAATTGGAAAATTACTTAGTGTCTGCAAAACAAGGACATGTTGGAAATAATTATAATTTATCTATGAAGTGTTGGGTGAATGATCAATTAGTTTCAGCAGGCAATGTAAAAGATATGGACTGGACATTTGCCGAAATAATTGAAAGATGTTCCTATGGCGTAACTATACATCCAGGGGATGTGATTGGCTCTGGAACCGTTGGTACTGGCTGCTTTTTAGAACTAAATGGAACTGGTAAACTAAATAACCCTGACTATCAAGCACAATGGCTACAACCAAATGATGAGGTGAAAATGCAAATAGAAGGTTTAGGAACATTAGTGAATACGATACATGCCGAAGCAACTGATTGGTCCATACTATCCTTAAAAAAATAATTGAATTAATTTATTCCAGATGCTTACCCTATCAACAGATCAATTAAGTACGCAAGAGATACAACAGTATTTACAATACGCAATTGCACCACGACCCATTTGTTTTGCTTCAACCATCGACTTAGAAGGCAATGTGAATTTGAGTCCTTTTAGTTTTTTTAATTTATTCAGCATGAACCCACCGGTTTGTATTTTTTCTCCTTCTAGAAGAGTAAGGGATAATACCACCAAGCATACACTTGAAAATATAAAAATGGTGCCGGAATGTGTAATTAATATTGTGAACTATGAAATGGTGCAACAAATATCCTTAGCAAGTTGTGATTATCCTAAAGGCACGAATGAATTTATAAAAGCGGGATTTACTCCATTGGATTCTGAACTTGTAAAACCTCCAAGGGTAGCGGAAGCGCCTATTCAATTGGAATGCATTGTACAAGAAGTGATTACGTTAGGAGAAAATGCAGGTGCGGGTAACTTGATATTAGCACTCATTAAAAAAATACATATCAGAGAGGAAGTGCTTGATGTCCATAAAAATATTGATCAAGTAAAACTAGACTTGGTAGCCCGTTTAGGTGGTGATTGGTATGCTAGAATAACGGAAGAAAATTTATTTAAAGTAGAAAAGCCAAATACAAAATTGGGCATTGGATTTGATCAATTACCAGTAGGAATTATTGCAAGTGAGTTGTTAAGTAATAATGAAAAAGGACAACTAGCAAATTATAATATTTTACCAGAAAGTAATGTGCAACAAATATCGAATTTTTCGGGACCTACCATCTTGAAAATAAAATTGGCATTAGCCAATCAAGAAACAGCACTTGCTTGGGAAATTATTCGAACTTCAATTTAGTATCAATTATTTTTAAGCCGTCATTAATTAACTTAGTGAATCTTGGATACATATTAATATGTGCATTTAAATAAATCCTAATTTCGTTGGCTAAGGCTGTTTTATTGGAGTCAACCGCTGCTAATTCTAATATTTCAAGTGCACCTAGCCAATCTTCTTTAAATTCATTTTTAAGGGTTTCCCATAGCAACAATAAACTATTAACGGAACTGTTTTGCTCTCGATAGTTTCTTATTTGTTGAAATAAATTTTGATAGCTTATATCCTGTTGGGTATAATTTTGCTGATAAGTTCTTTTAGGAGAAACGTATAATTGATCTTCAAAAATACTTTTATCAGCCGTCCCATTAAATACAGAAATTATTGCATCACCAATAGCCATATCATAAATTCCCCATGATGGTTCAAAATAGGTCTTGCCTTCATTGTCTGTAACCTTGCAATTGTCAAATGTCATAAGTATTAACTTATCTTCTTTGAAAGTGACACCTATTAATTTTCCATTCACCTGTATGCCATTTTCATAGTTTAACTGAACTGTTTTTTCTAGCACTAAGCCAAACTCATTTAAATCTTGCTTGGTAAAGTCTTCTAGCTTTTTGTGGGAACCCAAGAGCTGACCTACTGGGGCGCCAAAACCATCTGCATGATAGTCTGGGCCATGTCCCACTAGGAATTGATCATTAAAACAAAGCGTAGTAGGGCTGTTTGTATTAATATATTTTATTTTATTGTCTTTATTCTTCTGTACAATACTAAATACGCCAGACACTTGTATGCCTGAACTAAATGTAGCAGTACAAATATTTTTACATTCAATAGCTTTTAATATACTTTCTAATCCACCCACTCTATAGGCCATAGTGCTTTCAAATTGCGCTAATACATCAATTAAATTTTGGAACGTAGGTGTTACAAAAAGTTGAGGTTGCTCTTTTGTAATATCGTATCCAACTTTTAAAGCATCAATGGTGTAGGTTATTTTTTTTACTTCTGGTTGCATACAAGAAGCACTTTCTCCAATAGAGGAAAGCAAACCTGCTCCATAAATCTTAGGATTATTGATATCTCCAATTAATCCATACTCTACAGACCACCATTGCAATCTACTTAAAAGAGCCATTTCAGAAGGCGCTCCTAAATTTTGTTGATTATATAAAACCAATGCTTCTGCTTTTGCTAAATCTTCTTTATCAACATTAGACATTTCTTTTAAAATAGAAAGTGCACGGATGGATTCATATAGTTCATAATCTTTTGAAGAAAACAATGCCTTGGTCCCAATTTTTCCTAAATAACTTAAATATTGATTGTATTTGGTATCACTAATGATAGGCGCATGTCCAGCGGATTCATGTATGATGTCTGGGGCGGAAGTATATTCAATATGTTCAAGCTGTCTTATATCAGCTGCAATAACCAAAACGCGATATGCTTGAAATTCCATAAATGCTGCTGGTGGTATAAAACCGTCTACTGTAACTGCACCCCAGTTAATTGCTGTAAGTGCATTATTTATTTCTTGCAAGCTTGGAATTTTTTCAATCGTCAATCCAGCCTTTTTTAATCCAGGTATATAAGGGTAATAAGCAACATTTTTTAAGTAGCTATAATTCTGGCGCATCACATACCGCCAAACCGCATGATTTACTGGTGTATATTTATCATATTCTTGTTCGACAATATATTTTCTTAAATGTAAAGGAAGGTTTGCAACTTGCTCATTTTGGTAATCAAAAAATGTATTCATTTTATGTCTTCTTTTATTAAAATAAATCGTATCGTTTAAATAAAAAGCTTTGTTTAAAGAAATAACACTTTAAACAAAGACAATTATGGTTAAATCAGGTACAATTATACTAACAATTGGTAGTATAAAAAATTAAAAAATAAATTGCCTGTATAGTTTGTTAATTTTCTCAAATAATCTTCATAACCGGGAAGTCCCATGCTTAAATCTCGTACTCGCTACTTGAAAATCAATGAATTACCTATTTTGGTGAGTAAGTGAAATTAAATAATTCAAATAAATGTTGTTACATTACAATTTGTAGTAAATAAAAAATAGCCATTAATTCTATTTTATGAAAACAATCAACTTCATCATAGCTATACTATGTAGCTTATCTGTTCAAGCGCAACCAACCTTAAAAGGAGCTTATTTATCTAAAGAAGATAAAGAAGTTATTATTTGTTTAATGGATGGCTACTTCGTTGAAACCAAGTATAATGTAGACACGAAAGTATTTAATTATACCTGGGGCGGCCCATTTGTTAAAGATGGAAATAAACTCCTTATTACTATTCATTTTGATTCAAGAGATAAAGCTGCAGTGGGTAAAACAAAAGAAATTCTATTTGTAAAAAAGGACCATGAAATAATAGATAAAGGAGAAAATATTTTGGCAGGAAACTGGCGCATGAGTGGAAGAAAAAATGGAGACAAAATTACAGAAAATCCACTTAGAGCTAGGCGTACTTACAAATTACTAACGGGGAATCGTTTTCAGTGGATAGCAATCAATATTGAAACAGGTGAATTTTCTGGGACTGGTGGCGGTAACTATAGTTTTGTCAATGGAAACTATACTGAGAACATTGAGTTCTTTAGTCGTGATTCTTCTAGGGTGGGGGCATCACTTAGCTTCACTGGTAAAGTCGAAAATGAGCAGTGGCACCATAGTGGCCTTAGTTCAAAAGGTGACCCTATTTACGAAATATGGGCTAAGAAGTAGTTTCTATTTTTTATAAACTATTAAATTAGTAAAGCCAAGATTTTAAGTCTACTCCCTTTGGGGCTCTTGTTTTTACCTCTTCTGCCCATTTGCTAATAAACATTTGATGGTAACGCAATCTGCTTATATAGTTAGGCTGTGTATGGTCACCATTCCAACAATGCTCTGCTCTATCCCCATAATCAATTACACAATTACAACTTGGATTCTTTAATTGTTTTAACATATCCTCGGCTGTGTAAACTGCATTGTTTAAATAGTAGTTATCCATATCGCCCACGTATAAATGAATTTTACCCTTTAGTTGTTCACCAATTTTTGGCCAATCCCTTTTAATAATATGGGCTAAGTCGTAGTTTTCTTTCCAATAAGCAGCAACCGACTTGTCAATCGTACCACTGTGTTTATCAAATATTCTTTTTGGATAACCGTCTTCACCCATTGGAGAGAAAACAGCCTCCCATACATCATATTGATCTCCACTTCTAGAATGGGTTCCTAAGGCAAGTTCTCTTTGATTGGTTTCTTTGATGGTAGAATTAATATGCCCTAAATAATTTCTATGCGATGGTCTTGCTAAATCTTTAAAATCACTTTTTGCATAGTAAGCATTTTCGTCTTTATAAATATTAATGGTTGTATAATGATTAAAATCTATTGGATCTGGGCATGCTGCATAAGCGCCATTGTACTCGTTTGGATAGAATACTTGAACTGCAAGGGCTTCCCATCCTCCTGTTGATCCACCATAAGTAAATCTTGCCCAACCTTGTCCAATTCCGCGAAATTGCTTTTCTATTTCAGGAATTAATTCATAAGTAATAGCATCTCCATAAGGGCCCATATTTGCAGAATTTACTGCGTAAGAATCATCATAGTAGGGTGTTGCGTGTTGTATTTCAATGGCCAATACTCTAGGAAAATTTGGCCCTGTCCATTGTTTATAAAACTGATAGGCTTCTTCTTCTTGTATTTTATTATACCCAGTTATATTGAATCGGGCACTTGTATCTGGAATTAAGTTCGGGTTTGGGGGTGTTGTACTAAATCCACTAATATCCGAAGGGAAATGTCCGTGATAAATTGCCAATGGGTATTTAACATTTTGATGCGTATCAAATCCTTCAGGTAGTAAAATATGTGCACCCAAGTACATTGGCCTGCCCCAAAATTCAGTTAGCAACTTACTTTGAATTTTAATATGTTTAATATATTTTGAGTCAGTTGGTTCTATGATGGGGGGTATGATTTGATCAATAGTTAATTGAACTACTTCAGTATTTTTGGGATCAAAATGAATTTTTATTGGTTTTGAATAAATATTACCGGGTGCTAAATTCCAATGCTGGCCTTCTCCACGATCCATTGGCAGTTTTACTACTTTGCCATTTTTAAGCTTAAAAGTTTCATATTTATGTAAAAGTACTTGCACGTAGTAGTCTGCTGCTGGTATTTCACTTAGTCGTTCTTTCGGGAAACCATAGGCCTCCTGTGCAATACTTTGTGTTGCTCCAATAGCCCACTGGTCTACATTTTTACCTAAAATAATTTGGGTTGTAAGTGCGTCACTAATTTGGAATCTTGGCTCTGCTGCATTGTTATTAGAAAAAAGTAATAACAGTCTTCCATCAAAATTTTCAGTATGTAAATTATTATTAATTTTTACATTAAACATTTGAGCACTTAATTCAAGTCCATTTAGTAAAAAAATGCTTATGTAGCATAGTGTTTTTAATAAATTTATTTTCATATAATTTTTTTTAATTAATGTTTGTCTTCTTCTTCTGAATAATCTGCACCAGGGGCTGCCATAATACTTCCTAAGAATAAAGCGTTTAAAAATAATTTGTTTGTCCCATACCAAGTTCCTCTAAAATTTGGTTCGTCTGCAAATAAAATGACCCTTCCACTTCCCTCAGCGCCTACTAAGATAGAAGGTGAATTTTTAATCATTTTTAAAGAATTAGGATGTAGGTAGCCGCCTACTAAAGGAGTATTGGTATACTGCGCAATCGTATTATAGGCACTTGTACTATTTTGAAAAAAGGTAGAATTGTTTTTATAGACAGAAACTTTTCTTTTAGAGAATCCATATCCAATGGGATGGGTAGTATCAAGATCTATAGAAAAAATAGAGCCACCTAAAGCTTTAGCACCCTCCATATCACTTGCTCTATCGTAATCTAATCTTCCTTTTGTGGTACTGGAGTCAACTGCTAATTTGAATTTAGTAAATCCATTTTTAATGGCCCAATCGGCCCCAGACTTTATAGTAATAAGTGTGTTGCCGTTTTGTACCCAGGCTTTAATTTTATCTACACTATTTTTATCTAAAAAGTTATAGGCGCCTGAAACCATAACCAGTGTATTATACCTCTCTAAGCGAACTCTAGAGAAGTTTAAAATATCTATTTTAGTAATAGGCATATGCAAGCGTTGGTCTAGTAAATGCCATATTTCACCTGCTTCAGAGGCGGCAACGCCAGTGCCTATAATCATCGCAGCTTCCGGTTTTTTGAGTGTTTTTACATAGTTACTTCCAAGGTCAATGCCTGAGTTACTAAATCCTGTAGCCACTGTATGTACTTTTATATTGGCAGCAACACTTGCTTTACTAATTATATTATATAACTCATCTGCTCCAACTTTTTGTTGTTGAACAGAAATGACAATACTTCCATAGCCAAAATTCATATTTTCTCCATTGATATTGGTACTAAAGGTTCTGGTAGCTGTTTGTACAAAAACACCCTCACTTTGCAACGCGTAAATGAATTGATGTATATTATAATCGGTATTGCTTACCAAGTAAGCATAATTACTTTTTACAATGGGTGCATTATTTAAAACGAGAGCTGCATTTACTTTTTCAGCTAATACCATACTAGACTTCACCTCAGTAAAAGGAAGTCCGTAGGCGTGAATTAAACTCCAGGTAGAAGCATCATAAAATGTACTGTCCTTATAAGTAATTTGATTTTCAAAAATACTTTTTACCATAATATAATTATCCTGTGCTGTAGGTACAAAATAATTTGTTGAGTTGGGAACTTTATAAATATCTATTTTGTGCAATAGTAATAAATCAATAAATGCTTTTGTTCTATTAAAGTCGTTGGGGTCACCAAAGCTATACCCTTTAATAATTGAATTTGCGGCTTGTTGTTTTGCTGTTACATAAAACTGCTTACGTAGTTCAATTAAACTTTCTTTCTCTGCTAAAGATGCGGTGAATTGATTGCGAATAGTAAAACCAAAACTGATAGGAATGGTCGTTGTTTCTTGCACATGACCTCGGCTGCTACCTTGCTCGAATAAAAATCCAGCACCACCATAAAAATTAATATAACTGCTACCATAACCAGGGTATAGTTTATCGAATGCTTCTTTGGTAAAATACATAGAGCCAATGCTGTTAGTTGCCTTGGTAAAATATTCACCAAATTTTGGATATATATTTTTGTACAAGTAATCAGGCACAATTGGATTATTACTCGATTCTTTTCCTGGATCGAAGTAGAAAGTTGAATTTGTGCCCATTTCATGGTGGTCTGTTTGTACATAAGGGCGCCACTTGTGAAAGAAATTGATCCTATTTCTTGTCTCTGGAAAAGTACCTAAGAACCAATCACGATTTAAGTCAAACCAATAATGGTTGAATCTGCCTCCAGGCCAAATTTCATTGTGTTCTCTGTCATTAGGATCTGCAACAGCAGGTGTTCCCTTATGCATATTTGCCCAATGCGTGTGTCGGTCTCTACCGTCAGGGTTAATTACAGGATCCAAAGTAATAATCATATTATTTAACCATTCTTTGGTCTGCTCGCTTTGAGAAGCAGTTAAATAATAGGCAGTTAATAAGGCTGCTTCACTTGAAGAGGGCTCATTGCCATGTACATTATAGGCCAAATGAATAACCAATGGAACCTTATTATTAGTACCATTTGTTTGATTGGATAAGTGTTGCAATCTAATTTGCTCTATATTCTTATGGTTTTCTGGAGAAGAGAAAATGGCCACCACTTGCGCGCGACGCTCAAAGGTTTCTCCAATGATTTCAAAGGAAACCTTGTCGGATAAGCGATCTAGCTCTTTTAAATAAGCTACAATACGATCATGCCTTGTATGTTGTTCGCCAATGGCATAGCCCAAAAATTGTTCTGGGGTAGGTATACTAGCATCAAAATTTCCTTTATTAGGGTAAAAATAATTGGCCTGCCCCTGCACTAGCATAAAGGAAAGCATTAAAAAAAGCGATGAAATAATTTTCTTAAGCATGTATTAAAGGTTGAATTATGAATAATGTGCTAGCTAATTTACTATAATTATTGGTTAATATATGGGTAAAAAGCAGGAGATTGAAAAAATTACTAACTTAGGGTTTATCTATATTTAAATTAAAAGTTCCTAAATATGAAAAATCCTATTATCTGTCTTTTACTCCTTTTGTCATTAAGTGTTCAGGCACAGAAGAAAAAATCGAATAGTACTACTATTGAAGCTACTAAGCCAATTCTGGATACTGTATTTAAAAATTTACAATGGAGGAATATAGGGCCTACTAGAGGGGGAAGGGCAAATGCCATTACTGGGGTAATTAATAATTCAAAAAAGTTTTATACAGGCTATACTGGGGGTGGTGTATGGGAAACAAAAGACGGGGGTATTAAATGGAAAAATATATCGGACGGCTTTTTCCAAGTTGGATCTGTGGGTGATATTGCTGTTTCAGAGTCTGACCCAAATGTTATTTATGTAGGTACAGGAGAACATGCAGTAAGAGGAGTAATGACAAGCTATGGAGATGGAGTGTATAAATCCACCAATGGAGGCGTTAGTTGGCAAAATATTGGACTTGAAAAAACAAGACATATTTCCGACATCGCTATTCATCCAAGCAATGCAGATATTGTGTATGTAGCTGCACAAGGAACTGTTCATGGACCCAATAACGAAAGGGGTGTATATAAATCGGTAGATGGGGGTGCTAATTGGAACCGCGTATTATATATAAACGATAGCACAGGTATTGCTTCATTGTCAATGGATATGAATAATCCGCGCATATTATATGCAGCAGCTTGGGAGCATCGTCGTTTTCCTTGGACTGTATCAAGTGGAGGAAAAGGTTCTGCCATTTGGAAGTCGACAGATGAAGGAAAAACTTGGATAAAATTAACAGAGGGCTTGCCTGATCTAATGGGAAAAATTGGTTTAAGTGTTTCTAGGGTAAATTCAAATCGTGTGTTTGCCATTGTTGAAACTGAAAAGAAAAAATCTGGTCTATATCGCTCAGACGATGCTGGTGCAACATGGGCTTTATTATCTAATAATCAAGATATTTCTTCGCGTTCATGGTACTATATGAAAGTGTATGCAGATACTAAAAATGAAAATTTGGTATATGTATTAAATGCACCAATGATGCGTTCTATTGATGGAGGAAAAACTTTTACCAATGTGAAAGTGGGTCATGGAGATACCCATGATTTGTGGATTAATCCTAATAATAGCAATGAGATAGGATTAGCCGATGATGGTGGCGGAGAAATTAGTTATGACCAAGCCAATACTTGGTCTTCTATTATGAATCAGAGTACTGCACAATTTTATAGAGTCAATACAGATAATACCTTTCCATACAAAGTGTATGGTGGTCAGCAAGATAATTCTTCAGTCATTATTGCAAGTAGAAATAATACAGGTGCTATAACAGTGCGTGATTGGAAAGCTGGAGCAGGATGCGAATCGGCTTTTTTAACTTTTGATCCCAATAAGCCTGAACTAGTATATGGTGGTTGTTATCAAGGGTATATTGAGGTGTTAAATACCATAACAAACGAATCAAAAGATATACAAGCCTATCCAAGTTTAAATTTAGCAGTTCAGCCTAAGGATATGAAATATCGTTTTAACTGGAATGCACCTATTATAGCTTCTATGCATAATCCTAAAGTAATATACCATGCAGCGAATGTATTACTAAAGACTACAAATGGTGGTTTAAGTTGGGAAGCAATTAGCCCAGACTTAACTAGAAATGATAAAGCCAAACAAGGACCTGGCGGTATACCGTTTACCAACGAAGGTGCTGGTGGAGAAAATTATAATACTATTTTTTATGTGAGTGAATCTCCATTAGATGCCAACACTATTTATACAGGGAGCGATTGCGGATTGGTTTATGTAACAACTGATGGAGGTAGTAACTGGAAAAATATTACACCTGCCGATTTACAAGAGTCTCAAATTAATAGCATTGAGGCATCTTCTTTCGATAAAGGCGTAGTATATATTAGTGCTACTAGATATAAATTAAATGACTATGCATCTTACACTTATAAGACAACTGATAATGGCCTTACATGGACAAAAATAAATAAAGGAGTTAAAGAAGCAGATTTTATAAAAGTAATTAGAGAAGATAAAAAGCAAAAAAATATTTTATATGCTGGTAGCGAGAGGGGCTTTTATATTTCTAATGATGCAGGTAATACATGGGCAATAATGCAATTAAATTTACCTATTGTTCCCGTTACCGATATTATGATCAGAGACAATGATTTGGTAGCGGCCACTGCAGGCAGGGCTTTCTGGATCTTAGATGATGTAGGCGTCATTCAACAAAACACTACATTTGATAATATAGGAGAAGTGAAGTTAATGATGCCAAAGCCTGCTTATAAATATGGCGCAGGGGATGGTTTGGCAGAAAAAAATGGAGAAGGACAAAACGCTCCAGAAGGAGTTATACTAGACTATTATTTACCTACAACACTCAATGAAAAGGATACGGTAATATTAGAAATTATTGGAACTAACGGACAAGTTATTAGAACGTATACCAATATAAAAAATGATAATTATAAAAAGTATCCTGGAGGGCCATCGCCAGAAACTTTATTAAGTAGCAAAAAAGGGCACAATCGATTTTTATGGAATTTTAGAACTCATTCAGAGAGCCCAGATGTAAATGGGGTATTTGTATTAGGCAGTTATGCTGGTTATGCGGTTGCTCCGGGATCTTATCAGGCCAAAATAATACTTCATCCAAATAATACCGATTCTTCAAAAGTTCAAACAAGCAGTACTGCAATTACAGTCTTGCCAAATCCATTTATTAAAGCAAATAAAGAAGATTGGGAATTTCAACAAAATACACTTGCAAATATTAGTAAAAGTATTAAGGATATTCATACTTCAGTGAATAATTTAAGAAAAGTAAAAAAGCAATTACAATATTACACTGAAACATTAGCGAGTATTCCCGACGTTAAAACAATTACAGATCAAGCTGCCAGTATAATTAAGAAAATGGATACATGGGAAACTAATATTGTAGAAAGTAGAACACAGAATGGACAGGATGTAATTAATTGGCCAAGCAAATTAAATGTTGATTTCTTTTATATCAAAGCCTTGGTAGATGTTAGTGACCCAGTGGTAACAAGCGGGGTAAAAAATAAATTAGCGGATATACAAGCTAGCTGGAATAATGAGAAAGCAAAATTAGAAGCAATTTACGAGGCTATTAAACTTTTTAATAGCCAATTTAAAAATGCCAATATCTCAGCGCTGCAACTATAAGATCTATAACTATAAATAAAACAAGGACCCACGTTCATCGTGGGTCCTTGTTTATTCTAAGTTAGGTTTGAGAATTACTTTTCAAATTCAATAAAATGTTCCGAAGCATATTCGTCATCTCCTGGCTTAATTCGTTTTACAAAAAAACGAGCACGCTTTCCAAGTTTAACAGAACTGTATTTTTCTTTAATATCGATAGGGTCATTTAAAGGTTGTAAAGAGGGGTACCATAAAATATAGCCTGGCTTTTGAAACACCAATGCTGGTTTTGACCAATCTTGACTATTGTTACCAATACCCAAGTCTTTATTTTTATTATAGGATATATATATTTTATCTCCTTGCCATGATTTTCCCTCTACTTTACCCATCATCATTACCCAACAATTTAAATAACTGTTCCAACTTACAGAAGGCCCCCAATGAAAACCACCTGTTGGAGAGGAGGAAGGTCCGCCGCCTTCCTCTATTGGAATTTGTAAGGAACGAACAGGAACCCCATAACTATTATATGGAATAGAAAAAGATTTGCCATCCCATCTTTTTGTTTTTCCTACAGGACTATTGAGGTCTTTCAAGGCAATGCGTGCAATACTAATACATTGCCCGCCCCATTCGGTTTTAGCGTTATATGTTTTTTCATTGTAGATGCCAGGATACCCATACTCGCCATAAAATATATACAAATAGTCTTCACTCGCTACTGCTGAAGGATCTCCAACACCACCTGCAAAAGTATTAGAACTATTAAAAGGTTTTAGAATCATTCTAGGGTCAAGGTCTTCTATGATAATACCTTTGTTTTCCCAACTTTTTCCACCATCAATGGACTTCATAATACCAATGCGACAAACCGCAGCAGGACTTTCCGGACCAGTTAATCCCTGTGGCCACAACTTATTTTTATAGCCTTCTTTTGTTTTTGTATCATAGGGTAGTGTACTTGGATAGTTTTCATTATGATAAAGACCAAACAGCGTTTTACCCGATGGGTCTTTTTTATCTTGATATACAGTTTCAAACCATACTGCCCCATGTAATCCTTTCTGACCTACGGGAACGTTTAAAGGCATAATGGGATCAATGAACTTTTCAGGAGGATTTTTAAAAACCTCTTCGGCATTTTTGCCATCTGCATATTTCAAATTCTTTGAATATCCCCACAATGGATCTTCACCATATTTACCAGGAAAAATTCTAAAGGTATCTTCTATCCATACTTCCGCCATATTACAATCCACAAAAGAGTTGAAGGTAATTTTGGGAGCAGGTATTAATTTGAATGTTGGTGTAGCAGCATTATCTATGGATGTAGAAGGGGCTGCTAAAAAACTAATTATAAAATTCAGCCAAGAAAAAATGAATAAAATTTGCATTTTCATTGATATTTATGATGGACAATAATGGTATCTTAAATGTAAAGATTTTTACATGCTTCAACAAGATTTTTTTTAAAACTTCTCTGGTAGATTGCGGGCTAGCAAGGGCATTAGCCTAATTATAATACAAAATATAATTTGTGTATTGAATAGAATGGCGTAGATTGTATGATAAAATTATCATATATGAAAAATAAATTAATCTTATCAATTATTTCGATATTACTTTTTATTAGCAATGTCAATGCTCAGCCATCTAACACGCAGCGTTTACTTCAATTGCAAGATCAAATGGAAAAGGCAAA
>JABMML010000171.1 GCA_013205585.1 Chitinophagaceae bacterium
GATAACTAACAATAAAGAAATGTCAAAAGAGGATAAAGAGAATGAGATTATTCGTATGAAAGTCTTAATCTCACAGGCGGCAGAAAATGCCGAGAAAATAAGGAAGTCAATTAACCGACAATAGATCGTTCTCAAACAGCCAACCTATAGTCTTCCGGTGGGACTCGTCCCACATTTCTACACGTTCTTGTTTAGACATTTTTGTACCTTGATCTAACTCCATGTGGCAACTGTAACAGAGTGCTGCAATGCGATAATCGTGCGCTTTGATACCACGCCCTTTCCCATCACGGAGCTGGTTACTGTGCGCCGCTACTACCGTTCCATCCTGAGTCCCGCAGTGTTGGCAAGGGGATTTCCTTACTATCTCTAATAGTTTCTTGTTTCTGTACATATATAGCCCCGTCTAGTTCGGTTAAGACATACCCCATCGAGGCGTATTCTTTTTCAACATCTGCCATCTTCATCTTCATAAACAATCCGTTTAGCAGTTTCGTACAGTTTCATTACTAATCTAGCATTAATAGATATAGGAGTTCCATGCTCGTCAATAAACTTAACATACTCATCATGGTCTACAATACCTGTGCCGTCTTCAATATACACGCCGTCATCTAAAACAATCATCATCTCTCCTTTAGGTTAGGGGTGGCCGGATATGTAGATTACCTGCCGGCCTCAAGCTTGTGAGGTGTAAGTGATGCCAATTTTCACGGGGGTACACCACTTACTGTGCTAATGGCGCTTCGTATCTACAAGACTAATCGCTGAACACTAAAAATATCAACCCCCTAATTCTTCCTACTTTTAAGTAAAATTTTAATCAATTCTGGTATATCTTCTTTTAATTTAATAAAACTTTTTACCCTTAAATAGCTAGAAGATAGGCATTGCCCATTTGGTAAATACATAGATCCAGTAATAACATCCATAAACCGGAATCCAGTAGTGAATACAAATGGACAAAAGTGCCTATTTCCTATTGGCGTTTCACCAACATAAACATTTTTACCTTTAAGCCAGTTTTTCATTACAGCTTTATCGGGACTGTTTAATGGGAAACATTTATTCGCTGGGGCAAACGTATTCGATTCAGTGCAATAGTCAGTCATTTAAGTGCTTTCTCTAGTTGTTCAATTTGATACTTCAAGTCTTTAATTAAATATTGAAATTCGTAAATCATTTTATCTTTAGTTAAACACTCGGCCTGTAGTTCGGCTATTGTTTTGTAGTACTCAAGTTCTGTCATATACCATCGCCCAGTGTTCAATAGCAGCCTTAATCTTTTGAGCGGAAACAAGTATAGCTGTTGTACGCAAATCGTAAGCCATTACTTGTGCTAATGCAATCACATCCGCAGCTGAATATTTTATATCTTCCTTTTCTAACAAAGCCCTAGCAAAGAAAAAATAATCCTCTGCTGTAGTTTTTGATTGTGAATATAACGTTTCCCAGCCGGCTTCTACATTTTCACTCATTTAGTTCTCTCTTTCTTTAAGGTTTTACTTCGAATTAAGTGCTTTTGATGCTACTGAAATTACAAGGTGTAAATGCTCAATTTCTTCCTCATCCTTTTGTCGTTGCTTCTTAATGGCCAAATTCCAAGCACGTTGCCAAGCAGACCAAGCAACCTGTGTGCTTGTATTGGCGTAAGACTTACCTTCGTGGGCTAGTGAAATCTTGCCATGCGCCCATTCTTCAAAATCTTTTTTCATTCTCTCTCCTTCTTTAATATTGCTCTTGCAAATTCTATAAACGCTTGCTCTATTGTGATATCGTCAAGCGGCTCTATTTGACTACATACTTCTAATATTTCTTCATCCGCTGGAAAGATATGCTTGGTGTTAGTTCACGCTGTTGTTTAACCATCTTACAAACTAATCGCCATTCTTCGAGCGTAGGCAAGATGTCAGGGTTCATGGTTAACAACTGTGGTGAACAAGTATGTATAGAATGATGGGTAATTTGTTTACCGCAATCAGCGCAAGGAAACCATAAATCTTCGGTAACATAGGTTCTTGATTCAGTCATTTCTCACTCGCTTTCTGTAAATTAATTTCTACATTACGCCAATCGTCCCACTCAGTAATATAAGAGTTCCACAAACCCCAAAATCTTTTCTTTACTATATAAACTTTACCTTGACGGACTTGTAAATGCTTGTCCCAAAAATTAATGTTGTTTGTAAATCTTCCTTGATGTTTAGTTCGGTAATACTCTTTCATTTCTCACTCGCTTTCTTTAATTCTGTTCTTAGCTATTTCAAAATAATTAACATCTTGTTCAATACCTATAAATTTTCGCTTTAATCTTTTACAAGCTGCGCCAGTTGAACCAGAACCCATACAATTATCTAAAACTGTTTCTCCCTCATTGGTATATGTTTTTACAAGATATTCCATCAAAGCCACAGGCTTTTGAGTTGGGTGAACCGGTTTACTATCTTTGGCAAATTCAATTAGCTGGTTTGGATAACCTGTTTTAACTTGAGTATAAGGTTTTTGGTCTGCCCTATTTGGTCTGTGGTCGTTTGCAGTTTTTCCTTTGCACTCTTTTAATGTATCAATCAACCCTTGTGGGTAATATTTCATTCTATTTTTAGAGTTTTCAGCAATAGTAGCAAATGAAAATACACAAATATCTTCTATTACTTTTAATGGCATATAGGGCGCTTGTGCAAAATTAGCGCCACGCTTACCATTCCAATACCATGAATATTTAAACATTTTTATATTACTCATTACCAATGCACTTGTAAAAGGCTGACTAGAAGTAAGAACTATTGAAGAATTGTCTTTAATAATTCGTTTATATTGCGCCCAAAGTGGCTCAAAAGGTATTACGCTATCCCACTTACAAGCCGTAGTTCCGTATGGCAAGTCACAAATAATAGCGTCTATAGATTTATCAGGGATAGATTTCATTACTTCTAAGCAATTACCAAATCTTAAATCAATCATTTTTAGTACCTTGTTTCATCCCCCACTCGCTTTCTTAGTTAGATTGTTTCTTGATTACTTGAATACCCATCAAAGTCTCGGTGTCCATGTTCCGTGCTATTTCTATTAGTTCTTCGGCAATCTCTAAGGCAATGCCTTCACCCCAAACTCGTACAAATGTATGCGTCTTGTCCACTTGGATTTCGATGTTTGCAGTAATCATTTTTCACTCGCTTTCTTTTGTTCCTTTAAATAATCAACTTTCCATTTACGATAACCCTCTTTACACTTTTCACAGTCACATTTAAACGTAACCATATCAGGGTCAACAAGCATACCCTCACCTTTAAGTGGCACTAAACCAAATGGATTTTCTAGACTCATAAGTTCTTTTGGGTTCATTTTTCATTCGCTTTCTTTAGTATTGCTCTTGCTAAAGTTAATTCATCTTCCAATACTTCAGGGTCAATAATTTTTCCAAACATTTTTTCAATTTCTTCTGTTATTTCCTCATCAGTTAACTCACGAGGTTTTAACATTTCTCTAATGTCTTTATGAAGTGCAATCACATTAATATCAGAGTTTCCTGTAGATAATCCACAAGACCTAATAACCTTCCATGCCAAATCGTCTACTGTGTTCATTTCTCCCTCGCTCTCTTTAACAATGACCAACAAAATAACCAAGGGTATAAAAAATAACTGCCACTACCATTGGGTGTTTTAAAAACCTTCCAGTAAAATACCAATCATTCATCTATCGCTCCTCATTTGTTTAGCTTCTTCACACAACTCTGCAAACTTTTTTGGTACATCAGGATGCCATCCGCCAAGCAGTAGTTCACAGTTCAGCTTGTAAACTTCTTCCTTACGGC
>JABMML010000172.1 GCA_013205585.1 Chitinophagaceae bacterium
GCATTATTAGATAAGATTAAAGCATTGCGTTTAGTAGGCCCCCACCATTGATTAGCCGTTGATACCGAGATGATGGTATTTTTAAAATTGTATTTTAAAAACGACTGCCCAAAGAACAATCTAGTATACTGTCCTTTACCAAATTGCGCTGGTTGTTCTATAAAATTTTGGAACCTATAATAGTCGCGCCATTGTATTTCGTCCATGTCTGCACCAAAACCTTCAAAATTTAAATTTTGAGCGGCTACGAATTCAGGTGCAATTTGAAGTTCAAATTGTTTCCATGTTAAATTAACCCCTGCGTTAGTGTATTGCTGCCAACCTCTAGCAGCAATCATCACGCCATCGTTCCAGTCGTAGGGATGATCGCCCACATATTGTAATTTATTGACGATGGGCAATAATCTAAACTGTATACTAGTTTTTGCAATAGGTTTATAGGCATCTATAGAATCAGCTAGTGTATTGATTTGATTAGTTTGCCCGATTTGTCCAATAGATAAAGTAACTACCAAGCAAGCCAATACAGTTAGAATATACCTACCCATTCGAACGATTGCTTTGAATGATTAAAAAATAAATCACTAAACAAGCACCCTCAATGATCATTGGATAATACCCCAATGTATAGTTAGGTAAGCCAAGGTATAAGAATAAAATAAATAAACCCGCAATCAATAAAACGATTAGCCCAGCCCCAAAATAAGATTTGAATTTTTTATCTAAAATTAATTCAGCTACATTGAATACATTGAGTGCAATCAATAAAGGTACTACAGCAATTAATTTTAATAATCGTGTTGCTTCAAGCATAAATGCAGGATCCACATTGGACTTGCCCAATAAGAGCAAGGATAAAATAAATGCTGGAAAAAAATATAAAACAAAACCAGCGGCGATACAGGCCAATGCTAAAATTGAATTTTGTTGTTTTTTCAAAGTACGCCATTGTTCATTGCCTTGTAAATGTTCTCCAGCTGCTTTTGGCATCACTGCTGCACTATAGGCATTCACCATCATCCTGCAACTAGAAATTAATTTATCAATTAAGCCATAGGCCGATAAAAAAATGGGGCTTGCAAAAGCAGGCAGTGCAAATAAAAATAAAGATTGTTGCAAATGCACTGTAATGCCATTGCCCACAATTAAAGCATGGGTTTTAATTAAAGCAAGGATTCTTTTAAAATTAGGCCACAACGAAAATAAATTTGCTGTAGGAAATGCAACTTTAAAAAATAATGCATTTAATAAAAACATCCCTACACCGGAACTGAATAAGGCAATGAAAATTAATTGATCATTGTTTCTGAAAAGATAAATAAGCCCTAAAACCAAGGCTCGAATCACCATATTTAAAATACTATACTTGTTAATTTTATATTGTACGATTAAATAAAACTGCGGATTAATAAACTCTGCAAATAACATAGGAAGGATAGCAACATAATAAATGCCATTATCAGATACAGCAGCAACGCCCAAGCTAATGATTACTGCAATCCATAAAGGATAAAAACGAACGGCTAAAGTCTCGGCACTAATAATATTTTTTTCGTTATCCGTACTTGCCCTTTGAAGTTCAACCACTGCAGTTTGGGAGCTGCCAAAATTCACCAAGATAGAAGCCAATACACCAAAAGACAGTGCGATAAAATACACACCTAACTTAATAGGTGTCGCATAATGAATCAAAATAGGAATCACCAATAACTGAAATACCGCATTGGATATATTCAGCATCAACAATGCTGCAAACTGACTAATGGTTGGAAAATGTATTTTAAACAAAAATTAAGGGGTATTGATGACTTTAACTACAATGCTCGACATGCTCCATGATTCATCACAGATTGAATTAGGTACATTGGTTTGTATTAAAAAATCTCTAAAGCTAAGATTAAGTTTACTGTTAGAATGTGAAATTGTTTTTACGATTCGGTAAGCCGAACTTGTATTGATGCCAGAACAATTATCAGAAGTCCCTTCAAATATTTTAATAGCATCCGTCATTGGCGGATTGTTGACAATCGCATATTTGACAGGATAGGATTGAAACATACAATACAAAGGGTTACATGGCGTATTAGAAAAAGTCGAATTGACTAAATCCACCCCATCCGCCTGCATCCTCCAAATGTCCGGCCCGTCTATCCCGCCGTAGTTGTTATTCCCATCCCAGCTATTGTGAAAATAAGGTACTACTTCTATTTGGATGGCTTTGTGTTTAGGCAGGTTTGCCAAGTTTAAACTAAAGCCACCATTGTTAAACCTGCCAATGATATTTGCTCCATTGTATTTGTACAATATGGCACCGTCTAATCCTGTTTTATCTCCAGTATTAAAATTGTTATTGTACACTAGCACTTCATCATAACCCGACTTAGTGCAGGATGCAAAAAATAGGATACAAAGTGCAGTATAAAGGATTAATTTGAACATGTATTGAATTTTATATGGCAAGGCCACCCTTAGTCACAGTATATGAATAGGTTAGATATGGCAAATGATATTATTTTGCCCGTGTAAAGATAAAAAAAATAGTGGGGGGATTGGGTACAAATTTACCCTTTTGAGTATGAAAATCAATAAAATAGCGGTGAAAAATTGATTTAATTCGAAATCGAAATCACCTTCGTATCTAGTTGCTGATAGATACTATTGTTACTGATGTATTCTGGAACTAGTTCCTTCATTTTACCTACCAATAACATTTCGTCGCTGGTGGTGCTTAAAATGGTTTCCAATTCTAAAGTGTTTTGTTTCACCGATTCAATTGACACATCACGCACTTGAGCAATTAAAATCTTTTCATGGTAGGTCTGTGTGGTATTTTCTGCGTCGTTTAATAATTCCTCGTATAATTTTTCACCAGGACGTAAACCGCTGTATGTAATATTAATATCAATATTAGGAATCAA
>JABMML010000173.1 GCA_013205585.1 Chitinophagaceae bacterium
ACTTAAGAGACTTAGGAAATACGGTGGTGGTGGTAGAGCACGATGAACAAATTATGCGTCAGGCCGATCATATAATTGATATGGGCCCTTTGGCAGCGCATCAGGGTGGAGAAGTAGTGGCAGTAGGTAATGCAGCAGCGCTTATTAAAGATAAAAATAGTTTAACAGGAAAGTATTTAAGTGGTGCATTGAATATACCTATTCCAGCAAAAACAAGAATCTCCAAACACTTCATAAATTTAGAAGGTGCTTATTTACATAATTTAAAAACTATTGATGTACAATTTCCTTTGCATAGTTTATGTGTAGTGAGTGGAGTGAGTGGTAGTGGGAAAACCACCTTGGTGAAACAAGTATTGTATAACGCCTTATTAAAAGCCAAATCACTCCCAACAGAAATAGTAGGCGGTTATAATGCAATTAGCGGCGACTTACACTTGATAGACCAAATAGAAATGGTGGATCAAAATCCTATTGGAAAATCATCAAGATCTAATCCGGTTACTTATATCAAAGCCTACGATGCTATAAGAGACTTATATTCTAAACAAGCCCTTTCAAAAATTAGAGGTTTCTTGCCTAAGCATTTTTCTTTCAATGTAGATGGAGGTAGATGCGATACTTGTAAAGGAGAAGGAGAGCAATTAGTAGAGATGCAGTTTTTAGCCGATGTGCATTTAACCTGTGAGGATTGTGGTGGAAAGAGATTTAAGGAAACAGTTTTAGAAGTACAGTACAAAGGAAAAAATATTTACGAGGTACTAGAGATGAGTGTAGATGAAGCCATTACATTTTTTAGTGAAGAAAAAAGTATCGTACTCGCTATTAGTCCTTTACAAGAAGTGGGGTTAGGCTATGTAAAATTGGGACAGAGCAGTAGTACTTTAAGTGGAGGAGAAGCACAGAGAGTTAAACTAGCTAGCTTTTTAGGCAAGGGAAAAGCAAGCAATAAAATGTTATTCATTTTTGATGAACCTACTACAGGACTTCATTTTCATGATATTCATAAATTATTAAAAGCTTTTAATGCTTTAATAGATCAAGGACATTCTTTAATAGTAGTAGAACATAATACTGATATTATTAAAGTAGCCGACTGGGTTATTGATATGGGACCAGAGGCTGGCGAAGGTGGTGGCACCGTCGTTTATGCGGGTGTACCCAAGGGCTTAGCCAAATCCAAGGCCTCTCAAACTGGGAAGTACTTAGACTAATTTCTATGTAACTTATTTAAAATCAATTAGTTAGTAAAATTAAATTTTGCTTACTTAAATTTCTAGTATTATTTTTGTTGTAACTAAAAAATAGTTGCAAATTTGTATGACAAAGAAAGACAAACTACTAGAAAGGTTCTTAAGTATACCTAAGGATTTTACATTTGACGAATTAAAAACGTTATTAAGAAGTCTTGGTTATGAGGAAGATAATAAAGGAAAAACATCAGGATCAAGAGTGGCGTTTGTTCATTTAATTTATAATGAAAACATACTCATTCATAAACCGCATCCTAGTAAAATATTAAATAGAATTTACTTAAAAAAAATTATACACGACCTAACTTTAAAACAAATTATATGAACAACACCTTAACCTATAAGGGTTTTTTTGCAACTGTAGAATTTAGTGATGAAGATAACTTATTGTTTGGAAAGATTGAAGGGATTAATGATTTGATCATGTTTGAAGGTTCATCAGTCATAGAATTTAAAAAAATTTTTAAAGAAGCAGTGAATGATTATATAGAAATTTGCAAGCAATCAAATAAGCCCTGCCACAAAAGCTTTAAGGGCTCTTTTAATGTACGCGTAAAGCCAGAAGTACATCAACGTGCTTCAAGGTTGGCTACTATGAAGGGAATTAGTTTGAATCAGTTAGTGCAAAACGCTATTGAGAAAGAATTAGAAGCGGCCTAGTAATATTTTATGTAGGTACTACTTAGTATAATAGACTATCTTAATCTATCAGCGCTTTTAACTTTACGGTCGTCTTTGTAAATGTTAACTATTGCCATTATTTGCAGTACGGGTATGACAAATAAAGCTATAGAGGGAAGCGTGAAGCCACCACCTGGATTGGCCACCACTATTTTATAAACAAAGTATCCAATAAGTACCGATAATAAAAAGTTTATAAGTACTACTTTTAATTGTAGCATACGGTTGCCGTATAAAAATATTGTAATAAAAGAAAGGCAAGCACTAAAGGCCAAAGAAATAAGCGTGCTGTACCCTGCACTACCGTTAATTTCTAAAGCAAGGGGTGTTGGCGTATAATAAAAAGGATAACGCAGTACAGAAAAGGCTGCTGCGCTAGCTAGTAATAACCAAATGGTTTGTATTCTTTGTATCATAGTATAAAGTTAATCTATTTCAAATAAAAAAACCTCCTAGTTAGGGAGGTTCTTTCTATACTGATTAAGCTCATTCAATTAAAATGTATACCCTTATCCTAATTCTGGATACAATACAAATTGCTCCATAAACTTGTTTACTTCTTTCTTAGTATCTGATAATACTGTTTCATTTTCTGCATTCATTAATACTTTGTCAATAGATTCTACTACAAAAGGAATATGTGTTTCAGTCATTCCGCGTGTTGTAATAGCAGCCACTCCAAAACGAATACCAGAAGTAACAAAGGCCGATTTATCGTCGTAAGGCACCATATTCTTATTGGCAGTGATATCGGCATGTCCTAAAACTTGCTCTGCTTTTTTACCACTAATATTTTTATTGCGTAAATCAATTAACATTAAATGATTGTCGGTACCACCACTAATAATTTCATATCCTTTTGCAACAAAGGCGGCTGCCATGGTTTTCGCATTTTTTTGTACTTGCTTTTGATACACCATAAATTCATCAGACAATATTTCACCAAAAGCAATGGCTTTGGCAGCAATCACGTGTTCTAGTGGCCCACCTTGGGTTCCTGGAAACACCGCCATATCAATCACATTGGACCATAATCTTAAATTTCCTTTCATGTCTTTTAAGCCTAAAGTATTCTCGCCATCTTTAGCCATCATAATAACTCCACCACGAGGGCCGCGTAAAGTTTTATGCGTAGTAGAAGTAACAAAATGACAATGGTTAAATGGAGAGCTTAATAAACCCTTGGCAATTAATCCTGCAGGGTGTGCAATATCGGCAAGTACAAAAGCACCTACTTCGTCTGCTACTTTTCTTATGCGTGCGTAATCGATGTCACGGCTATAAGCACTTGCACCACAAATAATTAATTTAGGCTTATGTGTTCTCGCTTGACTTTCTAACATTTCATAATCAATCAAACCTGTTTCTTTTACGACACCATAAAAATGTGGCGTATATGTTTTACCAGAAAAATTTACTGCACTACCATGTGTTAAGTGACCACCCATACTTAAGTCTAAACCTAAAATGCCATCACCATTTTTTAAGATGGCAAGCATTAACGCAGCATTGGCTTGCGCACCACTATGTGGTTGCACATTCGCGTACTCAAGTCCAAAAACTTCTTTTAAACGGTCTATGGCTAATTGTTCTGTTTTATCTACAATTTCACAACCGCCATAATACCTTTTTCCAGGATAGCCTTCGGCATATTTATTGGTCATTACACAGCCTGTGGCTTGCATGACTTGTAAGCTGGTAAAATTTTCAGAAGCGATTAATTCAATGCCTCTTCTTTGGCGTTCTAATTCTTGGCCGATGATGTCAAAAACAAGTGTATCTCTTTGCATATTTCTTAATTTAAACTGTTCTATTTTGCAAAATTAATTCATTATTAACCCTACGCAAAGCTTTTTTTCAACAGTTGGCCTCCTAATATTCACATTTTCAAGCGCTTTGTACAAAATTGAACAATTGAGGCTCAAATTTGTTCTATTACTAACAGTTATTTGCTACTTTTATCTTCCCCTAAAAAGTAAACTATGAAGGCTATAATACCTGTTGCTGGAGCTGGCGCAAAACTCCGCCCTCATACCTATACGCAGCCCAAAGCGCTAATACCTATTGCAGGTAAAACCATACTTAGTTTTATTGTGGATCAATTAAAAGAAGAGGGCATTACAGAATTTATTTTTATAGTTGGTTATTTAGGTGAAAAAATTAAGGACTATGTTGAGGCTACTTATCCAAATTTAAACACTCATTTTGTTTACCAAAACGATAGACTAGGTACCGCGCACGCCATTGAATTAGCCAAGTCCATTGTGGGTAATGATGAAGTATTTATTTCTTTAGGAGACACTATTTGTGAATTTGATATTAAAGAAGTAATGAAGAGCGATTTTAGTATGCTGGGTGTAAAAAAAGTAGATGATCCAAGACAGTTTGGAGTGGTAGAAATGAATGAAGAATATTTTGTAGAACACGCTGTAGAAAAACCAGCTATTCCAAAATCTAATAATGCCTTAGTAGGTTTATATAAAATAAAAGAGTCGGCCCTACTATTTGAATGCTTTCAGCAATTATTTACCGATAATATAAAATCGAATGGTGAATACAATTTAACCGATGCCATAGATTGTATGATTAAAAAAGGAGTTAAATTTAAAGGCTTTAAAGTGAAGCATTGGTATGATTGTGGTAAGAAAGAAAATTTATTAGAAGCCAATGCAGTACTACTTAAGAAAACAGGCGGACTTACTGTTAAGCCTGAAACCTACCCCAATAGTATTATTATAGCACCAGTAAGCATTGCTGAAGGATGCGTAATAGAAAACTCCATCATAGGACCACATGTAACCATTGGAAACAATACCACTATTAAAAGTTCAGTGGTAAAAGAAAGTATTATTGGATCCTACACCACGCTAGATGAAGTGGTTTTAGATAATTCATTAATTGGAAGTGATGCAGCGGTTAAAGGCTTAAGCCGTACCTTAAATATTGGAGATAATACAGAAATTGATTTCGGATAATAATCTCTTTTTGGCATTAAATTTTTTGTATGCTTTTCGAAAATAGAATTACAAGTTTATTTAAAATTGATTTACCCATTATTCAAGCAGGAATGGTTTGGGCCAGCGGATGGGAATTAGCCAGTGCAGTAAGTAATGCAGGTGCTTTAGGTATTATTGGAGCGGGCAGTATGTATCCGGAAGTATTAAGAACTCATATTCAAAAAACAAAGGCAGCCACTACTAAACCATTTGCAGTGAATCTGCCTATGTTGTATCCTGATTTGCAAGCACATATTAATATTATCATTGAAGAAAAAGTGCCCATTGTATTTACGAGTGCAGGCAATCCTAAAACATGGACAGCTATTTTGAAAGCCGCTGGAATTATGGTGGTGCATGTAGTAAGTAGTGCTCAGTTTGCTTTAAAAGCCGAAGCAGCTGGTTGTGATGCAGTGGTAGCAGAAGGTTTTGAGGCGGGTGGCCATAATGGAAGAGAAGAAACCACCACCATGGTATTAATTCCTATGGTGCATAAAGCTGTAAAAATTCCAGTGATTGCTGCAGGAGGAATTGCCACTGGAGCTCAAATGGTAGCAGCATTTGCACTGGGTGCTGAGGCGGTGCAAATAGGTTCAAGATTTGTTTGTAGTATAGAAGCTTCTTCACATATACATTTTAAAAATGCTATTATTGAATCAAAGGAAGGCGCTACTGAATTAGGATTAAAGTCATTAGCACCAGTTCGCTTTTTAAAAAATAAATTTGCCAACGAAATTTTAGCATTTGAAAAACAGGGTGCTAGTAAAGAAGCCTTAGCAGAACGCTTAGGTAAAGGAAGAGCAAAGATGGGAATGTTTGAAGGAGATATGGAAAATGGAGAATTAGAAATTGGGCAAGTAACTGCCATGATAAATACTATACAACCAGCAGCTGAAATTGTGCATGAAATTTGGAATGATTTTCAAGCAGGCGTTGAGCACTTAAAATCACTTCCATTCAGTAGGTCTTTTTAGGGTAGATCTTTTTATGTAGAAATCTTAAACTAATACTTTTTAAAGAACCATGATTTAGTATAAGTAGTAAGTATTAAAACTTATGCATCCTTGTGTATAGTAAATGAATTTGCTTGCGCCACACAGGTCATCACTATATCATTAATGCAAACATGTTTTGGTAAATTAGCTACATACCATGCGGTATCGGCAATGTCTTCTGCTTTCAGTGGTTCATAACCTGCATATACAGCAGCAGCCTTAGCGGCGTCTCCTTTAAATCTTACTAAAGAAAAATCGGTTTCTACTGCACCTGGGTGAATAGCAGTTACTTTTATTTTGAATTGCAATAAATCAATTCTTTGCGCCTTGGTAATGGCGTCTACTGCATGCTTGGAAGCACAGTATACATTACCATCCTTATACACTTCTTTACCTGCAGTGCTACCAATATTAATAATATGTCCTTGGTTTTTAATTAAATAAGGAAGGGTTGCTTTGGAAGTGTATAATAAACCTTTCACATTGGTATCAATCATGGTTTCCCAGTCTTCGATATTTGCATTTTCAAAAGAGTCTCTTCCTAAGGCCAGGCCTGCGTTGTTCACTAGCAAGTCAATGGCATGCCATTCAGTAGGCAAACTACCTATTTGTTGAAATACGGCTTCTTTGTTTTGTACATCAAAAATTAAAGACAAAGTTTTTACTTTATATTTTTGTTCAATGGCTGTAGCCACAGCTTCTAGTTTTTCTTTTCTGCGTGCTGTTAAAATTAAGTTCCAGCCACCTGATGCAAATTTTTCTGCAATGGCTTTTCCAAAACCCGAACTAGCGCCAGTGATTAATATTATTTTTGACATGTTATTATTTTAAACGAGTTATTTTGAATGAGTTATAGTTTTTAAGAAAGGTATAGTTTTTAATGAGCTACTTTTAATACGAGATTTTTTAATAAATTCTTATTTTTTGAATAAAGCGTTGATGCGTCCTTTTTCTACTAATCGGTAGTTTAATATTGCGGCTATGGCTATTAATACCCAAACTTCTTTGGAAAAATGTTGAGGAAGCCAGTAGCTTGTTAAAACCAACCCTACAATAGAAGCAAAAAATAATAGCCCAATTTGCCCAATGGCTTTTGAGCGAATAAAGTAAAAAACAAGCGCGATAAGGTATAAAGGGTGCATCCACATTAAATTATAATTCTGGAAACAGGCAGTATGTTTTGAAATCATACTCATATATACCATTAAGCTACCTCCTGCAGTAAATGAAATTAAAAGTAGTACATCTATTATTTTAGCTAAGCGCTGTGTAATTAGGCTATTCCATTTCGAACAGAATGCGTAAAATAATAATAAAGCTATTAAAATATATATTGGACTATTACTACTTACTGGCTTTTCGCTAGCATAGGTTAAAATATTTTCTTTAACTACCAAGCGTCCCGTGGTGGCAACTTGCTCATGCAATAAAAAAGGTAAAAAGGCCGCTTGAAAATTGCTTGGTTTTTGATCTGAGTAGGCGCCTAATAATAAGTCAATGCCAAGGCCAATCCAAGGTAGGCCTTGTTTATAAGGGGCGCTCACTACTTCTGAGCGGTAGGATGCAATGGGTAGGGCGGTTGGCTGAAAGCTGCTATTTTTAAATAGGCCATCTTTCACGCGGGTGGTGCAGTTGTCGGAAATAAAATTATATAAATAAAAACGGTTATCACCCATCATATTTACTTGAAGGGCTGTATACCATTTTATTTTTTCTGCGTCGCTTAATTTTAATATTTGCTCGTATACATTTCTTTTTCCGAATTGGTATTCGTTTAAAAAGTCGCTGTAGTTATTAACGGAAACAAAATAAAGCAAGTCCCCTTTCAGAAATTTAGCTATAAAATTAGGTTCGTTGAAATTAAAAGTACCGTAGTTAAAAACAATATCGGTTTGGTTCACACTATCTACTACTCTTACTGCGGTATGTCCCCAAATGGTATATATATCTTCACCAGCGGCACAAGTAATAATACTAAATTGTATACGGGGCTTAAAGGAGCTTGTATCTTGTCTTATTGCTTCTTGCCCAATTGCCTGCACGGTAAAAATGCAAGAAGCGAGTAGTAAAAAAAGAAAAATATATTTTTTCAAGGCCCGGTTTATAAAGCGTTTATTATTTCTTACTATAGTTAGGGGCTTCTCTAGTAACTTCTACATCGTGTGTATGACTTTCTCTCATACCAGCATTAGTTATTTGAACAAATTTTGTATTTTGTAAATCCTTTACACTTTTCGCACCGCAATAACCCATGCCTGCTTTTAGTCCTCCTACAAACTGATACACAATTTCATGTAAGTTTCCTTTGTAAGCCACACGACCTTCAATGCCTTCTGGTACATATTTTTTTGAATCAGATTCACTATCTTGAAAATATCTATCTCCACTTCCTTGACTCATGGCACCAATACTTCCCATGCCACGGTAACTTTTAAACTTACGACCTTCATATATAATAGTTTCTCCAGGACTTTCTTCGGTTCCTGCAAATATGCTACCCATCATAACGCAGTTCGCGCCTGCGGCTAATGCTTTTACCATATCTCCTGTATAGCGAATACCACCATCGGCAATAATAGGAATATTTTTTCCTTTCAATGCTTTAGCAGCTTCCATAATAGCTGTTAGTTGAGGAACACCTGCGCCTGCTACAATACGCGTGGTACAAATAGAACCTGGTCCAATACCTACTTTCACTGCATCGGCACCTGCATTAGCCATAGCGAGTGCGCCTTCAGCGGTAGCCACATTTCCTGCAATAACAGGTAAGTTCCTATAAGTTTTCTTTAATAATTTTAAAGCTTCGATAACACCTTTGCTATGACCGTGTGCGCTATCTAATGAAACAATATCAACGCCCACACTTTGTAAAGCAGCAGCGCGGTCTAGTAAATCTTTGGTGATACCTAAGGCAGCGCCTACTAATAAACGACCAATTTTATCTTTTACTGCATTAGGGAAAGCACTTAATTGTAAAATATCGCGATAAGTAATTAAGCCAATTAATTTTCCTTGTTTATTGACTACAGGTAATTTTTCAATTTTATATTGACGAAGAATTTTTTCTGCTTTTTTTAAATCGGTTCCTTCTGGCGCAATGACTAAATTTTCTTTAGTCATGACTTCACTTACTTTTCTTTTACGATCGGTTTCAAAACGTAAATCACGATTGGTTAAAATACCAACTAGTTTATTGGTTTTATCAACAATAGGAATACCTCCAATTTTATTTTCCTTCATTAATTTTAAAGCGTCTCCAATAGTAGCTGTTACTTCTAAAGTAATGGGGTCAACAATCATTCCACTTTCGCTACGCTTTACTTTACGCACTTGCTCCGCTTGTCTTTCAATACTCATGTTTTTATGTAAAATACCAATGCCGCCTTCGCGTGCTAAAGCAATCGCTAATTGGGCTTCTGTAACCGTGTCCATTGCAGAAGATAAAATAGGAACATGTAGTTGAATGTTCTTGGTAAGTTGCGTGTGAATTTTTACTTCAGAAGGAAGTATTTCAGAATAAGCGGGCATTAACAATACATCGTCAAATGTCAAGCCTTTACCAAAAATGCGGGAGTTGTTTGTAGTATTTCTTGTTGCCATAGGCAAAGATAGGGCCTTGGATTATTTAGGCAAAATCCTTTTTTTAGCTAATGGCATACCTATTGCCTGCCAATAGCTGAATTTCACCTTTCATTTCTAGGCTTAAAAGTAAGTTTGAAAGCTTACTGGCATTGATTTTTAACTCATTAGCAATTAATTCTCTATGGATGGGGCCGTGGGCTTCAATATGCGCAAGTACGCTTTTAGAATCGGGTGAAAATGTAAATTCTAGTTCTTTTTGAGGGCTATTTTGCTGGGCTAGGGGCCAGCCCATCTGTTCAAGCAGGTTTTCTACGTCATGGTATAAATGCGCTTTATTTCTTTTAATTAATGCTAAACAGCCCTTGCTTTTTAAGTCGTGAATTTTACCGGGCACTGCAAAAACTTCTCTATTATAATCAAACGCTAAATTAGCTGTTATCATACTGCCTCCTTTAATGGCAGTTTCTATGACTATAGTGGCATCGCTAAGTCCGGCCACAATTCTATTTCTTTTAGGAAAGCAGTAGGGAAGAATAATACTTTCTTTTCTGGATTCAGTTATAAGCCCACCGTTTTGCATTAGTTCAATAGCAAGTTTTCTGTGTTCTAATGGATACATTTGATCCAGCCCATGCGCGAGTACACCCCAGGTAGGAATTTTATTGGCTAGCGCTGTTTGGTGTGCGATGGCATCTACGCCTAAAGCCATTCCGCTTATAATACCCATATTTAAATGCGTTAGACCTTCCATGAGTTCTTTTATAATTCTATTTACTTGTACAGTATGTTGTCTGGTTCCCACAATACTAATTAAGTAGGGCAGGTTAAAATTTTCATTTCCTTTTAAATATAATAAAGTAGGTGCGTCATCGCAATGCAATAACCTATTGGGGTAAAGGCTATCCTTTAGGGTGATACATTTAATATTATGTTTA
>JABMML010000017.1 GCA_013205585.1 Chitinophagaceae bacterium
AAATACGCAATCTATTTCAAGAGTAAGAATTCATCCCACTAATCCTGATATCGTTTATGTATCGGCCTTGGGTCATGCATTCGGGCCAAATGAAGAGCGTGGTGTTTTTAAAACCACAGATGGTGGTAAAACTTGGAATAAAGTTTTATACGTGAATGAGAAAGCAGGGGCTGAAGATTTAGTGATTGATCCACAAAATCCAGAAATTATTTATACAAGTATTTGGGAGGTTTATAGAACACCTTATAAAATGTGGGCCGATGTGGGTACTTCTGCATTGTATAAATCGGTTGACGGGGGAGCCAACTGGAAAGTGATTTCTAAAAACCCAGGTATGCCAGCAGTGGTTGGAAAAGTAGGTGTAGCAGTTTCTCCTGCAGACGGCAATCGTGTTTGGGCCATAGTAGAATCACCAGAGGGCGGACTGTACCGTTCCGATGATGGCGGTGCGAATTGGAAATTAGTCAACAATGAAAGAAAATTGCGTCAACGCGCCTTTTATTATTCACGCATCGTGGCCGATCCAAAAGATAAAAACACAGTGTATGGGTTAAATGTAAATTTTTATAAGTCTACCGATGGTGGTGTAACATTTAAAACAGAAATAAAAGTGCCACATGGCGATAACCATGATTTATGGATTGACCCAACGGACCCAACACGTTTAGCTACTGCCAATGATGGCGGTGGAGCAGTTTCTGTGAATGGAGGCTTAACTTGGACCGATGAAGATTTTCCTACTGCACAATTATATCATATTACGGTAACCAAGGATTTTCCATATCAAGTAGCAGGTGCACAACAAGATAATAGCACAGTCGCATTACCTAGTGAAGATTACAGACATAGAGCAGTAAGAGGCAATTCTACCAAACCTGGAATGGGATTTGCTTATGAAGTGGGCGGAGGAGAGAGCGGTTATATTACACAGGATCCAAAAAATTTAGATATATTTTATGCAGGTAGTCAAGGCGCATTATTAACGCGCATGAATAGAATGACAGGGCAGGCAAGAGATATACAAGTATATCCAAGATTTTTTTCTGGAGAAGAAGCGAAGACCTTACCAGAAAGATGGCAGTGGACTTATCCAATTGTTTTTTCACCAGTGGACCCGAATGTATTATTTACTTGTTCTCAACATGTTTGGAAAACAACGAACGAAGGACAGAGCTGGGAAAAAATTAGTCCAGACTTAACTTATAACGATTCAACTACCTTAGGTGTAAGTGGGGGAGTTATTACAAGAGATATGAATGGCCCTGAAATTTACGGGACAGTTTTTGCATTAGCACCTTCTTATCAAGATGTAAATATTATTTGGGCAGGATCCGATGACGGACTTATTCATATTACTAAGGATGGCGGTAAAAATTGGGAAAATATTACACCCAAGGATATGCCTAAAAATACGCGTGTAAGTATTATTGAAGCATCTCATTTTAATGCAGGCACAGCTTATATTGCGGCTAAGCGTTATCAAATGGATGACCGCGCACCTTATATTTGGAAGACCAATGATTTTGGTAAAACATGGACTAAAATAATTTCTGGTATTCGTGCCGATGATTATGTGCATGCGGTAAGAGAAGACATTACACGTGCTGGACTATTATATGCAGGCACAGAACATGGCGTTTGGATTTCATATAACGATGGTGCAAGCTGGGAGTCATTAAGTTTAAACTTACCAGATGTACAAGTTTCTGATGTACAAGTAACCGATAAAGACTTAGTCATTGGAACCCATGGTAGGTCTATCTATGTATTAGATGATATTTCTCCAGTAAGGACAAAGGATGCAGGAATGAACGCAGGCCTTCATTTATTTAAACCTTATTATGCAGTTAGGACAGTGCAAAAAGCAGTATTTCATTATTATTTAGATGCGACCAAGAAAGATTTAAAAATTGAAATATTGGATGCAAGCGGTAAACTGGTTAAAACATTTATAGGGGAGCTACCTAAAGTTAAAAAAGAAAATGTAGAGGAAGAGGAAGATGAAGATGATCGCAAGCCAAAGCCACCCACTATTAAAACTGGCTTAAATGTATTTGAATGGGACTTGAAATATCCGGCTGCCAGTAATTTTAAGGGAATGATTTTATGGAGTGCACCCGTTTATACAGGACCCACGGCTGTGCCAGGCAATTATCAAGTAAGAATTAGTTCAGCAGGGCAAGTAGCTACTGAAAATTTTGAAATTAGAATGGACCCAAGAGTAAAGGATGTAACCACCACTGACATGCAAGAGAAATTTAATTTATCGATACAAATTAGAGACCAGGTAACTGTTGCCAATGATGCAGTTATTAAAATAAGAGCCATTAAAGAAAAATTGAATGAAGAGGCGAAGGCTAATAAAAAAGGGTTATCAAAATCTTCGGTTTCTTTTATGGCGGCTATATCAGTAATAGAAGAGAATTTATATCAAGTGCGTAATCAAAGCTCACAAGACCCATTAAATTTTCCTATTAAATTGAATAATAAGCTAGCTTCTTTAATGCGTGTGGTAGAGTCGGGTGACTATAAACCAACCGATGGTTCTTATAAAGTATTCGATGAATTGAAAGCGGAATTAGCCGTACAAATCAATCAGTTAAATAAAATATTATTGCAGGCAAAAATGTAAATAATAAACTATAAAAAATAGTATACTAAGTTAAAAGCTTACTATGAATAAAATAAACAATTTACTTAATGATTTAGAAACCCAAATAGCTAATTATTCGAAATTGAATCAAGCTGTTTCCGAAGGGAATGTGGGCTGGCATATAGTACATAGTTGTTTAGTGATTGATAGTGTTTGCGGTGCAGTGTGTAAGTCAGACCCTTCAAAATTTATTAAGAAATTTAGCTTCAAGGCATTTTTAGTATTATTAGTGAATTCATTTCCCAGAGGAAAGGCCAAGGCCCCTTTATTTACAATACCCTCTCAAGAATTAAGTCCAGCATCTATTTCACAAAGTATTCAAGCTTCTCGTAAAAGTATAGAAGCACTTGCGAAAGCTGGTAAGAACCAATATTTCACCCATCCCATATTTGGAGACCTTAATGCAGCAGATACCTTTAAGTTTTTAGCGGTGCATACGAATCATCATTTGAAGATTATTAAGGATATTTTAAAGTAGTGTTTTTTATTACAAGAAACTATTTATTCATCCAAACTACTTTAAGCACTGTCTCATGATCTTTACCAATGATGTCTTTATAGAGTGCTGGTCTTCTCGCATTTAAATACCTAGTTCCTCCTGCTTTTTCTATATTAGCATGTATTAATTCCGCTGAAACATAGGCGTCATCAAATGTTCTGCATTCTGCCATTATATCACCAAAGGGGTCTATAATCATGGAACAGCCATTTTTTAATTGATCATCATCCATTCCAATAGGATTAGAGAAAATCACATATACAGCATTATCATAAGCTCTTGAAGGTAGCCATTTCATTAGCCATGCCCTTCCTTTTAAACTATCAAACTCGTTTATAAGGGTAATTGGGTCATTATGTCTATTATGCCATAGTGTAGGATCAACAAATCCAGCACCTGGTCTGGTAGAAGGCGTGCACATGGTTACATGCGGCATAAATATAATTTCAGCTCCTAATAATTTTACGGCCCTTACATTTTCAAAAATGTTGTTGTCATAGCAAATGAGTATGCTGCATTTCCATCCTTTTAAATCAAAAATGCAATATTCATTTCCCGCACTTATATGTTTATTAATAAAGGGGCTTAATTTTCTATATTTTGCTATAAGCCCGTTTTCATCCACACATACATAGGCTTTGTATATTTTATCTTCTTTATCTTTTTCAAATAAGCCTGCTAATAAAATAATTTTATATTTTTTTGCAATGCTTATTAAAGCTTGAACAGATGCTCCATCAGGAATAAATTCTGCTACTACTAAAAATTCTTCTTTATTTAATTTGGAAGCGAAAGTATAGCCAGTAATAGAGCATTCATGAAATGAAAGCACTTCAATGCCTTCTAAAGAAGCTTTTCTAGCAAGTTCATCTATCACCGATAGGTTATAGGCTTTGTCACCACTTTTATTTTCAAATTGAGCGGTGGCTATTTTGATTGGGTTCATGGTTTTTCAATTTTAATTTGAATATTTTTATAGGCAACCTTCATTTCCTTAGAAACATGTACTTGTAAGCCAATGAGTCCTGATAATTTACTGCTTGATGCGTCATTATCTGTTGTTTCACTCATTAATATCCCATTAATATAATGTTGCATGTTATTGCCTTTTACAATCAAATGAATTTCATTCCAATCATCTACTATAATTTTTGACTTTAGTGAATCCGAATTACCAATAGATTTTATAATAAAGGGGTCGGTTGAATTATTAATTACTGCATTCTGTCCGCGCATAGCAAGAAATCCTCTGCCTCTTTCCTCATAGTTTTGACCTGTATACACATTCTCTCCATCAATATCTGCCTGATACCCTTTTAATGCATAAGGAATATCTGCAAGTTCCTCGCTTCGGTAATTTACACCGCTATTACCTCCATTAGATATTTTAAATTGTGCTTTAAATTCAAAATCGCCTGCTTGGCTTTTATTATAAATCAAAAATGAATTTGTTTGAATTTGTTTACTAGGAGTAACTTCTCCCACAAAGCAACCATTTTCAATATGCCAAACACTTGTATCCGCCTTCCATCCATTAAAGGTTTTACCGTCAAATATAGTAATGAATACAGCTGAATTAGGTAGTGGCTTATTAGAGTTGGCGCTTTCACAAGACAGGCTTAATGTAACGCTCAAGCTTAGTATAATTACAATATTGATATAGTAGAGGCTACTGCGTATTTTCATAATTCGTTTAATATTAATATTTTAAGGGAAGGCCTGTGTAAATCTAATTATTTCTGAACCATTCTTAGTCAAAAAAATCATATTTTGTGTAAACACAATTTCAATACTATGTTTAAATACACTCGTCTTGTAAGTTTTATAACGCTAATAGCTTTATTACAATTTAATATCTCTTGTAATACTGAAGCGCCTATTTCAACCAATCCAAAAATTGCCGCATTAAAACTTCCTAAAGGGTTTAAGGCCGATCATTTGTATAGTCCTGGAATTAATAATCAAGGCTCATGGGTGTCCATGACTTTTGATCATAAAGGAAGAATGATTGCATCGGATCAATACGGTAATTTATACAGACTTATTATACCTG
>JABMML010000018.1 GCA_013205585.1 Chitinophagaceae bacterium
ACTTTTGCAGTTCATAACGGTAATAAATTTATCCCTGTGTATGTTACCGAATTCATGGTAGGACACAAATTGGGTGAATTCTCTCCAACAAGAAACTTCAGAGGTCACGCTGGAACTAAGAAATAAAAAACTAGTCATAAACACATTAAGAAATGGAAGCAGTAGCTAAACTAAATAATTATCCCACAGGCCCTCGTAAGATGCGTTTGCTTGCAGACGTTATACGTGGTATGGAAGTGGAGAAAGCATTGGCAATTTTGGAGTTCCATCCACAACACAACGCTGTGCCTTTGGCAAAGTTGTTGAAAAGTGCAATTAACAATTGGGAACAAAAAAATAGCGGCGCAAGCGCGGCAGATAGCAGCTTGGTTGTAAAAACAGTTTTTGTTGACGGTGGTCGTACGTTAAAACGTATGCGCCCAGCGCCACAAGGCCGTGGATACAGAGTGCGTAAGCGTAGTAACCACGTTACTATGATTGTAGATACGAAATCAGATTTAAAAAACTAAATATTCTAAACCATTACTATGGGTCAGAAAGCAAATCCAATTGGAAACAGACTAGGCATCATCCGCGGATGGGAAAGCAACTGGTACGGCAATAAAAAAGATTACGCTACCAAGTTAATTGAGGACCAAAAAATCCGTACTTATTTAAATGCACGTATTAGCAAAGGCGGCATCGCACGTATTGTCATCGAGCGTACTTTAGGTAAGTTGATCATCACTATTCATACCTCAAAACCAGGTATCATCATCGGTAAAGGTGGTGGAGAAGTTGATCGTATTAAAGAGGAGTTGAAAAAGTTAACAGCTAAAGATGATGTTCAAATCAACATCTTAGAAATTCGTCGTCCAGAATTAGATGCAACAATTGTTGGTGAAACAATTGCGCGTCAAATTGAAAATCGTATTAACTACAAGCGTGCTATTAAAATGGCGATTGCTTCTACCTTGAGAATGGGTGCAGAAGGAATCAAAGTGAAAGTAGGTGGTCGTATCGGAGGAGCAGAGATTGCTCGTTCTGAAGAGATCAAGCAAGGTAGAGTGCCTTTACATACTTTCAGAATGGACATCGACTATGCTAGCTTATTTGCACAAACAGTGTACGGCAAAATCGGTATCAAAGTATGGATTTGTAAAGGAGAAGTACTTGGAAAGCGTGATTTAAATCCGAACATCATTGGTGGCAAAGATGCAGGAGAAAGAGCTGACTTCCGTGGTGGAGATCGTCGTGACGACCGTCGTGATGATAGAAACAACGATCGTCGTGGTCCAGGAGCAGGTGGTCCAAGAAAAAGATAATTAATTAATTAAGAGATAACAATATAATAAGATGTTACAGCCAAAAAGAAGTAAACACAGAAAACAACAGAAAGGACGTATTCGCGAAGTAGCGAAGCGCGGAACTTCTATTGCTTTTGGTTCTTTTGCACTAAAATCATTAGATCCAATTTGGTTGACAAACAGACAAATTGAGTCTGCGCGTCAAGCAATGACACGTGCAATGAAGAGAGAAGGTAATGTATGGATTCGTGTTTTCCCAGATAAAATTATTACGCGTAAGCCTGCAGAGGTAAGAATGGGTAAAGGTAAAGGTAACCCTGAATTCTGGGCTGCTGTGGTAGAACCAGGTCGTATCATTTTTGAAATTGATGGTGTTACACCAGAAGTTGCAAAAGAGGCGATGGGCTTAGCTGCACAGAAATTACCAATCAACACTAAGTTTGTTACAAGAAGAGATTTATAATTAGACACTTGTAATTAATAAGAATAACAAAAAAAAGTATTTGCTATGGCAAACAAGACATACGATTTTAATAAGGAACTAAAAGGTTCAAGCGCTGCGGACTTAACTGCCCGTATCTCTGAAGATCAATTAAGACTTAAGAAATTAGAGTTCGCTCACGCTATTTCTCCTTTAGAGAATCCAATGAGCATCCGCGGACTTCGTAAAGACATTGCCCGTTTAAAAACGGAATTAAAGAAAAAAGAGTTAGGTATCTAACCGATATTTAACAGTATAAAATTATGACAATGGTAGTAAGAAATTTACGTAAAACGAGAATCGGTGTAGTCACTAGTAACAAAATGAATAAAACCATTACTGTTGCAGTTGAAAGAAAAGTGAAACATCCTATCTACGGTAAGTTCGTGAAAAAAACAACAAAGTTCCATGCGCACGACGAAAAAGACGAGTGTACAATGGGTGATATTGTTAAGATCATGGAAACCCGTCCTCTTAGTAAAACAAAACGTTGGAGATTGGTAGAAGTAGTGGAAAAAGCTAAATAAGCTTACCCTAACAAACCAAGGAATTAAGTAACAAATCGTATTCACCCGAGTTCAATAGAACAAGGAAAAAGCTAAAAGCTAAATAAAATGATTCAGCAAGAAAGTAGGCTCAATGTAGCTGATAATAGCGGCGCAAAAGAAGTACTTTGTATCAAGGTACTTGGAAATAGCGGACAAGACTTTGCAAAGATTGGTGATACCATCGTTGTAACTGTTAAGGATGCCATTCCTGCAGGCGGTATTAAGAAAGGTACTGTTTCAAAAGCAGTCATCGTTCGTACAAAAAACAAGTTGCGCAGAAAAGACGGTTCTTATATCCGTTTTGATGACAACGCTGTGGTATTGTTAAACAATTCAGAAGAGCCTAGAGGTACACGTATCTTTGGCCCAGTTGCTCGTGAATTGCGTGACAAAGGATACATGAAAATTGTTTCATTAGCACCTGAGGTGTTATAAAATATAAATAATTATGATCAAAAGATTCAAACCCAAATACAGCATCAAGAAAGGCGATAGCGTAGTTGTTATTGCTGGAGATGATAAGGACTTGAAAAAACCTCGCACAGTATTGGAAGTGAATGTAGAAAAAGGTCGTGTAATTGTTGAAGGTGTAGCCATCGCAACAAAGCACACAAAGCCATCTGCTTCAAATACAAAAGGTGGTATCGTTAAAGTAGAAGCTTCTATCAACATTAGTAATATAATGTTATGGGATGCTAAAACAAGCGCGCCAACTAAAGTGAAGCGTTCAAGAGAGACAGGTAAATTAGTAAGAATTTCAAAAAAATCAGGGGAGGTAATTAAATAATGAGTACCGTAAAATACACTCCAAGATTAGCAGACAAGTACACTAAAGAAGTGATCCCTGCTTTATCTAAAAAGTTTGGTTACAAGTCTGTAATGCAAACTCCAAAGCTAGAAAAAATTTGCATCAACCGTGGTGTGAATGGCGCAGTAAATGACAAGAAATTAGTGGACATCGCTATCGATGAGCTAACTATGATTACTGGTCAAAAAGCTGTACCAACACTTTCTAAGAAAGATATCTCCAACTTTAAATTACGTAAGGGTATGCCAATTGGCGCTCGTGTAACTTTAAGAGGCGTAAAGATGTATGAATTCTTAGACCGTTTAGTGGCAGTTTCTTTACCACGTGTTCGTGATTTCAAAGGTATCAGCGACAAGGCTTTCGATGGCCGTGGAAACTATACTTTAGGTATCACTGAGCAGATCATCTTCCCGGAAATCGATATCGATAAAGTAAATAAAATTACTGGTTTGGATATCACTTTCGTGACATCTGCTAATACCAATGAAGAAGCATACGAATTGTTAAAAGAATTAGGTATGCCTTTCAAAAACATTAAAAAAGATAACAACTAATTAAAATATTATGGCAAGAGCATCAGTCAAAGCTAGGCAAAGAAAGCGTGAAGCAACAGTTAAGCAATTCGCTACAAAGCGAGCTGCATTAAAAGCTGCTAACGATTATGCAGGTTTGGATAAATTACCAAAGAATGCATCTCCAGTTCGCTTAAAGAACCGTTGTCAATTAACAGGTCGTCCAAGAGGATATATGAGGTACTTCGGTATTTCAAGAAATATGTTCCGTGACATGGCTTTGAACGGAATGATTCCAGGAGTGAAAAAAGCAAGCTGGTAATATTTTCGATTGATTTAAGTTCATTTATTTGAATACTGAAACAAACAACATTTAGAACTGATTTAAAATACTAATAATGGTAACAGATCCAATAGC
>JABMML010000174.1 GCA_013205585.1 Chitinophagaceae bacterium
ACTATAAATAGCTAGTAGTAATAGTAGTGGATTTAAAAACCAAACACACCATTCCCCCCATTGACTCAGTTTTTTACTATCCATACTTAGCTTATAATTTCATTTACAACTTTACCTGCTACATCCGTTAAGCGGTAGCGTCTTCCTTGGTGTTTAAATGTAAATTTTTCGTGATCGATACCCATCAAATGCATAACGGTTGCATGAAAATCATGCACATGCACGGGTAACGAATTTATATTGTATCCAAAATCATCGGTTTCTCCAAATACACCTGGTTTCACACCACCGCCTGCCATCCAAATAGTAAAGGCTCTTGGATGATGGTCTCTACCATAATTATCTTTGCTAAGAGCTCCTTGACAATAATTAGTTCTTCCAAATTCACCACCCCAGATGACTAAAGTCTCATCTAATAATCCTCTTTGTTTTAAATCTTTGATTAATGCAGCAGAAGGTCTGTCTACATCTTTACATTGACCTACAATTTCTGCAGGTAAATTGCCATGTGAGTCCCAACCTTGATGATACAATTGCACAAAGCGCACACCGTTTTCGGAAAGCTTTCTGGCTAATAAACAATTGGCTGCATAAGTACCTGGCGCCAAACATTCTGGCCCATACATTTTTACAATGGACTCTGGTTCGTTTTGTAAAGAAGTAATTTCAGGCACCGCCATTTGCATTCGATAGGCTAATTCATATTGTTGAATTTTTGTAACAATTTCTGGGTCCCCAATATTATTATATGCTTCTTGATTTAGCGATGCAATCTCATCTAAAATTTTTCTTTTGTCTCCTCTGTCAATAAATTCAGGGTCAGTTAAATATTTTACGGGTTCTTCTCCACTACTAAATTGTACACCTTGATGTATAGAATCTAAAAAACCATTATTCCATAATTTAGAATATACCCCTTGTCCGTTTCCTTTCCCTGTGCTTAATAAAACGCAGAAAGCTGGCAGGTTTTTATTTTCACTTCCTAAACCATAGCTTATCCAAGAACCCATGCTAGGGCGGTTTCCCACTTGTGCACCGGTTTGGAAAAAAGTAAGTGCAGGGTCGTGGTTAATGGCTTCGGTGTACATGCTTCTGACGATACATAGTTCATCGCTAATGCTAGCAATATGCGGAATGGATTCACTAAACCATCCACCGTTGGATCCGTGTTGTGCAAAATTAAATTTTGTACCTGCTAAGGGGAATTTGGCTTGGTCTGCAGTCATACCTGTTAACCTTTGTCCATTGCGAATACTTGCAGGTAATTCTTGGCCATGCATTTTTTGTAGCATGGGCTTGTAATCATATAAGTCTAATTGAGAAGGGGCTCCATTTTGGAATAAATAAATAACACGCTTTGCTTTAGGTGCAAAGTGCGGAAGTACATTTGTAAATAACTCTTCCTCATTGCTAGCATCAAAAATTCCTGGCACCATTAAGGAGCCCAAGGCAAGTCCACCAATACCTAAACTCATTTTAGATAAAAATTTTCTTCTATTTTGATTTAAGCCATGTTCTAAAAATTCATTCATAATATTTATTTATGATTTTGTGATGGTCTCTTCCAAATTATATAATATTAATATTGTTTTCATTAATGCAGCCGCTTCTGCCTCATTATATTTTTTAGTAGGATGCTGATATTCTCCCACGGCCAAAGTATTTTTTAATATAGGAGTATTGCTGTTAAAAAAGGCAACTTGTTTTTCACAGTAGTCCATTAATTTATTACGCTCAAACCTGGATGGCTTTCTAATGACAATTGTTTCAAAGGCTTGTTCTAATTTTTCTTCCAAGGATTTATTACCCATAGAAATATTTTCAGCCAACACACGAGAAGCTTCTAAAACTGCAGGGTCATTCAACATGGTCAAGGCTTGCAGAGGGGTATTGGTGCTCGCTCTTTTGGCTTCACACTGGTCTCTATTACTTGCATCAAAGATCATCATACTTGGAGGGGGCGCTGTTAATTTTATAAAAGTGTATAAACCTCTACGATAAATGGCTGGGCCATGGTCTTGTTTGTAAGAAGCTAAAACACCTCTTCCAGAAGTAGTGCTTTCCCAAACACCTTTGGGTTGATAAGGCTTTACGCTGGGCCCTCCAATCATGGGATTTAAAATACCACTGGTACCTAATACCCAATCTCTTACTATTTCTGCTTTAAATCTTATGCGGGGAGACCTGGTATAATATAGATTATCGGGATCTTGCTCCAATTGTTTTTTACTCACCACACTTGATTGTTGATAGGTATTACTAGATAATATTTTTTTCATTAAATATTTTACATCCCAATTATGTTCCATAAAATCAACGGCTAACCAATCTAATAATGCAGGATGAGAAGGAAGCTCTCCTTGTAAACCAAAAACGCTAGAAGTTTTTACAAAGCCATTGC
>JABMML010000002.1 GCA_013205585.1 Chitinophagaceae bacterium
ATTCGTTTTGCAGAAGTAACCTTGCATACTGGCTTAAGCACTTTCAGACCTATTGAAGTAGAAGATTTAAGCAAACATAAAATGGATGCTGAATATTTCAAGATAGATGAAGAAGCTTGTAAGATTATTAATACTGCAAAACAAAATGGTCGCCGTGTATGTTCTATTGGAACCACTGCAATGCGTGGCATGGAAAGCAGTGTAACAGCTCAGCGTTTATTAAAACCAGCAGAAGGATGGACAAATCATTTTATTCACCCTCCTTATAATTTTAATATTGCCGATAGCTTAGTCACTAACTTCCATTTGCCTAAAACAAGTTTGTTAATTATGTCTTGCGCTTTTGCTGGATATGAACTAGCCATGGAAGCTTATAAAAAAGCGATTAAAGATAAATATCGTTTCTTCTCTTATGGAGATGCTTTGTTATTTATCTAAAATTTTATAAAATATAAATTTTAGATAAATAATACTCTTAAGATTTTTTTACTATTTATATAATCCTTATTTTAAAAATAGGATTACATAAATAATACTCTTAAGATTTTTTTACTATTTATATAATAGAAATATCTAATAAAAAAGGTCTTGATTTATCAGGCCCTTTTTTATTTTTTCCGTATAACATAAATCGGTTTTCCTGATTTCACAAATGAGCCTTTTTAATTGATTATATTTTTGCAGTTCAATTAGTATGATACAAAAAATAAGCGTTACCCTCTTCTTCATTTCAGTTTTAGTTCAACAAATGAATGCGCAGGATACCATTAAAGACAGTGCACAGTGGAAAAGATTGCCAGATATAACTGTTGTGGGTAGAAATAGTAAAAGCGACTACCAACAATTACCAGAAATAGTTGGTACAACCATTTACGCAGGTAAAAAGAATGCTTTGATTGTTCTAGAAAATGTACAAGGAAACATTTCAAATAACGTCATGCGCCAGGTATTAGCAAAAGTACCAGGTATACATGTTTGGGAAAGCGACCCAAGCGGAATTCAAATTAGCATTGCAGCAAGGGGTTTAAGCCCCAATAGAAGCTGGGAATTTAATGTTAGGCAAAATGGATATGATATAGCTGCAGATCCATTTGGTTATCCAGAAGCCTATTATAATCCACAACTTCAAGCTGTTCAAAGAATTGAAATTATTAGAGGGCAAGGTGCACTTCAATATGGACCTCAATTCGGCGGAATGGTAAACTATATTTTAAAGAATGGAAGTGAAATTAATAAACCAATCGAGTTTGAAACGCAACAAACTGTTGGAAGCAATGGCTTATTAAATAGTTATAACGCCATTGGTGGTAAGCGGGGTAAACTCCATTATTATTCATTTTATGACCAAAGAACTGGTGAAGGTTGGAGAGATAATAGTCAATTTTATACAAAATCCGGTTTCGGTTCTATGACCTATAATTTTACAAATAAATTTTCACTCAGGTTTGAAATAATGTATTCCCATATCAGAAGTCAACAAGCTGGAGGATTAACAGATGCGCAAATAAAACAAGATGCGAGGCAAAGCTTCAGAACTAGGAACTGGTTTGATATCAAATGGATGACACCTGCCATAATACTTCAATACGAAATAAATAAACATACCCGTTGGAATACAACCATTTTTGGAACAATCGGCGACCGTAATAGTGTAGGATTCTTACAATCTATTACTATAAAAGATAGTGTCAACGCTTCTACCAACCAATTTAATAATAGGCTAGTTAATTTAGATAAATACAGAAACTACGGTGTTGAAAGTAGAATGATAAGTGATTATGTAGTTGGAAAATTTAAAAATACAGTTGCAGGAGGTGTAAGATTATACAGAGGCAATACCACTAGATTAGCCGATGGTATAGGTACCACAGGTACTGACTATGACGTCACTATTAAAGGTATTTACCCAAAAGATATAAATTTTGAATCAACCAATGCAGCTGCATTTATTGAAAATATTTTTAGAATTTCTGATAAACTACTTTTAATTCCGGGTATAAGATATGAATGGCTTGAAGGTTCAGCTGCAGGAAGAAATGGAATAAGTACTTCGGGAACAGCCATTAATTTACAGAATATTACCAGAAGTAGAAATTTCACACTCGCTGGTCTTGGATCGGAATACCATATAACAAATAGTACAGAATTGTATGCAAATTTATCACAAGCATACAGACCTATTCAATTTGCAAATTTACAAGCACCTCCCACTACAGATCTGGTTGATCCAGATTTAAAAGATGCCAAAGGCTATAATTTTGATATTGGCTATAGAGGTAAAGTAAAAAATTATATCC
>JABMML010000175.1 GCA_013205585.1 Chitinophagaceae bacterium
ATATACACCTGTCATTTTAGATGTTGGTTTTGTAATTATCCCTTTTTCAATTACAACAATACTATCATAATAGTGGATTGATTTTGCGCTTTTTGTAAAACTATCTACTTGTAAATTATTTTCTTCTGAATGAAAAGCGTTTAATTTATCAATTAATTTTTTTGCAAATTCAACAAATGTGCCCTTTCTTTTGTGACCTCCACCATAAGATAGCCAATAGGATGTATGCACATCTTCGCAGAGGTAAACGCCATCATCTTTTATTTTATTAAATAAAAGATTAAATGTTGTTATTTGTTGTTTTTGTGTATGTCCGCCATCATCAATTAATATATCTATTGGACCCGTTATGTCATATATTGATTCTAAGAAACTTTCATCTTCTTGAGATCCGATTATAATATTAGTATTTTCTTCTTCTAGTAGTTTGCATCTTGTGTCTATATCTACTCCCCATATTTTAGCTTTCGGGCCAAAGTAAGACCTCCACATTTGCAAACTACCACCTTGCGAAACACCTATTTCTACAATAGTAATTTCTTGTCCTTTATATTTACTGAAATGCCTATCGTAAACATCGAAATAATGTTGATATTTATTAATCAACTTTTTGTCATTTTTTTCGAAATATTGTTCTAATTCATTCATAATTATTTATTTTTTAATATACTATTCTTGCTTCTACCTTATCAAGATATTTTATACTTGACTTACTTACTTTATTTCCTTTCTCCTTAAATGGAATAGTAATAACTACTATCCAGCCTTTAATCAGACCAATGATGTCAAATTTAGAATTAAGTAAGAAAAACAATGACCACATTGTGGCTGTGGTGAAATAACAGTGAAAAGGTAAGTATCTCCAAGCCACTTTTGTTTTGTTCACCCACATACCCCTTAATTTATCAGACTTAGTTTGTCGTCCTTCAGGCGATTCTTTATGCAATAAAACAATATTGGCTATGTATTTTATTGAATAGCCTGCATCAATAACTCTATAGCTTAAATCGTATTCTTCCATACCATAAAAAAAATCGGTAGGGAAGGCCCCTGCTTTATCAAATGCTTCTTTTACAATTATATTCCCACAACCTGCGAAATAGTAAGTATCAAATGAGTTTAGGTCCTTTCTTTTTTCAAATGATTTATGGGGGAAACAATTAATTTGAAATTGTCTATTTTGGAAGTACAATATTTTCATAGCCAAAATACCAGCTTTGGGGTTTTCAATTACAGCATCATTTATACGTTGTAAAACATCTGTATCTTGAAATTCAGCATCATCGTCAATTAAAACTAAAATGGGTGCCTTGGATTGCTCAATGGCAAAATTTCGCCCTCTAGATACCCCTAAATTTTCTTTTGATTCTATTAATTTAAAAGGGGTGCTAGGATGTTCCTGTATAAATGATTTTACTTCATCATAAGATTCAGTAGAATTATTATTTACAATAATAACTTCTTCCAATAATTCTTTTTTTGAACTAAGCTTCTCAATATTCATTGCTAAAGCCAGCATGTCTGCTGGTCTATTATAAGTAATAATAATAATAGCAATTTTATTCATTAGTGCTTATATACTTTTTTGTTTGTTTCTGAAAGCTATTACTATCATAGTTGCTATACATATCCATAATAAGATAGAAGCAAAAGTGCTTGCTATAATAGAATTTTTAATAGTAATTGGTTTAAACTCAAAACGAATGGCATGATTGCCTGCAGGAACCACCAAGCCTCTTAATACATAGTTTGTTTTAACTATTGGGGTTTCTACATTGTCGATATAAGCCTTCCAACCTAAATTGTAATAAATTTCACTAAAAACGGCAAGTTGTTTTTTAGTGGAGCTACTTGTATAGTTTATTTCATCATTTTTATTATTCACAAGTGCAATGCTTGCATTTTCATCATATTCTAAATTATTCAAAGACTCTATTTTGTCCTTTTCTTCTATAACGGCTGTGTCTTTGGGGTTGAAACTATCTAATCGTTTCATTACTTCTGCTGGGCCTTTTTCAACTTGAATACCTTTTACAAACCAAACATTGCCCAAGGCGTCTTTATTCGGGATGGTATCATTGGCAATATTTCCAGAGATAACATACTTTGTATTTAACATATTCACGGTAGGCATACAATTTGGGAACTTATACCATTGATTTTCTATAAGGTCTTGATAAATACTCAATTTGGCAGCATGATATCCTCCAACTGTTTTATGATTATAGGCAACTATAGCACCTCCATTAAATGCATTGTTTATACCAGCTCTCATATCTAATACCCTGTATTGGGTAGTATCTTTTTTCAAAGCAATATCAATGGGGCTTAAGGCAAATGCATTTTCATTTTCAGCAGCCTCAATAAAGCTGTCAGACTTTAAATATTTTAAATTCACTTGAAATAAATCTATCATGGATAAAATTCCAAATGCAACTAATAATACAGTTTGATTGATTACTTTTTTGATAGCTAAAAATACAAGTGTAAAAATTAAAAGTACATAAATAAAGAATTTTACAACATCACCTTCAATCATGCCTTTTCTATCAGTTGCAATAGCATTCACTAAATCACGCGCAGGCGTTTCAAAAACTGCTCTTTGGTTTGCATCTGGGATTTTAGCTACTTGTTCAATTAAATTTCTTTCGCCATCGCTTTTAAAATCACTGGTAAAATAGATATACAAAACACTCAATAGAATAATTCCAGTTAGTATAAAACTTAATTTATATTTTTTTGTAATATTTTTTAAGCTAGTTTCAGTTGCAATTTCAGCCATACCATATAAGGCCATAATACCTAACAGTAGAGTAGGGATAACCATAATCATACTAGGTGCTCTAAACTTATTATAAAATGGTATATTATTTAATATAAATACATTGAAGGATTCTAAATAACTTCCAGCACTTAATAAAAATGAAAGAATAATTGTTGCTGCTATCCACCATTTATGTTTATTATCTTTTACAGAAAATCCTAGAAGTGCAAAAAAGCAAATGATAACACCCACATAAGGAGGCCCTGCTGTGAAACCGATGCCGCCCCAGTAAAAAGAAAGAAAAGATTGTAATTGTTGAGCCACCTGAGGCTGCATTTGTTGCAAGGTTTCTATTGCTTTTGAGTTTGCAGGATCAACTGCATTAGGATCGCTTGCGCCACCATAAATATTAGGGAACATTAATACCAGGGGTTCCGATTTATACATGCTATAACTTAAAGCATAGTCTTTATTTAAACCAGTAGAGGTTGTTTTAGAGTCTTTGGTAATTAATTTACTTCCACCTCTGATAGATTCTTTACCATATTCATAAGTACTCAATAGTATAGGAGCATTTATTGTTATTCCAATGATTCCTGCAGTAAGACCAATACCTAAAGTTTTTAAAATATGGGTATACTCTTTATTTTTAATCCAAATAATTAGAAAGTAAACAGACATTATTATTGCAATAAGCACTCCATAGTAGTCTATTTGAATATGGTTTCCTTGTATAAGAAGTACTGTTGCAATGGAAGTTAATATGCCTCCAAGTAAATATTTTTTTTGGTATAAAACCAGTAATGAACCAATGAATAAAGGTAAATAAGCAATTGAATGCATTTTAGTAATATGACCCACTGTTACAATAATGGGGTTATAAGTTGCATAGCTATAGCCTAATGCGCCAATGATACTAATGATGGTATTAAAACCAAGAACTTGTGCTAAAAAGTAAAAACACAAACTGGCTAAGAAAAATAAACTAATGGGTTCTGCTAGTCTTAAAGTTAATAGTTGATCAATCCAGCCAACTGAATATTCGAAACCACCCACTCCAGTAGTTTGATAAGCCGGCATACCTCCAAACATACTATTGCTCCATAAAGGGAAATTGCCGTTTCTTTCTTTGAAAGCAAATGCGTCCTGCGCCATTCCTTTCCACTGGGTAATATCTGATTGCTGTAAAACCTTGCCTTCCAAAGCTGGCTTACAATAAATAATGGCTACAATGGCGAAAATGGCTACTGCGATAATATGGGGTAGGGCCGACTTGAAAATAGACTTCAACATATTCATATATTTATACCAACAAACCTACAACTAAAAAGGCTTTTTAAGTAATTTTAGTACCTTGTAAATATTAACAAATAGAATGAAAAACAAGACCTCTTTTGCCTTTATCTCCAAGCTTGCCGTTATATGTAATGCCTTCTATTTATTTACAACCGCCTTTCTATTTTTATCATGGTTAAAAATACCCGCAGATATAGCTAATTTCATGGCCGTTTTAGGACTTGAAATGGCCCCTTTTGTGAACTTAGTATTTGTTATTTGGTTTATCATTAATCTTCTCAGAAAAAAACAGATTGATTTACCTAAATGGCAAACAATTATTAACTTTTTGATGTTATTTTTACAAATTACCCTACTAATTATATAATTTGAATTATGATTCATTCCATTTTAAAAGACAAGCCCACTAAATTATTCCTAGGTATCACGGCTTTTTTTGTAGCCAATGCCTTAATTGCAGAATGTATTGGAGGTAAAATATTTTCTTTAGAAAAAGTATTTGGGCTAGCACCTTCTAATTTTACTTTGTTTGGAGTGCCTAATCTTTCTTTTAATTTAACCTGTGGTGTTTTATTATGGCCACTAGAGTTTGTCATAACAGATATAGTAAATGAATATTTTGGACCAAAAGCAGTGCGCAGAATTAGTTATACTGCTGTGGCTTTGATTAGTTATGCATTTTTAATGTTTTATTTAGCCATGCGCATTGCACCTGCTCAATTTTGGGTAGAATCTAGAACAGCAAACGGCATACCTAGTATGCAGTTGGCATTTGAATCTATCTTTGGTCAAGGTATGTGGATAATACTTGGAAGCTTAGTTGCGTTTTTAGTAAGCCAATTAATTGATGTCTATGTTTTTCATAGAATTAAAAAAATGACTGGAGAGAAAATGATATGGTTACGCTCCACGGGCTCTACAGTTGTTTCTCAATTGGTAGATAGCTTTGTAGTTTTATTTATAGCCTTTAAAATAGGCAATGGCTGGAGCTGGTCTACAGTGCTGGCTGTTGGTGTAGTAAATTACATATACAAGTTTACCATGGCTATTATTTTAACACCTTTAATTTCTTTTATTCAAGGTAGAATTGAAAATTATGTGGGGCATGATCTTGCCAAGAAAATGAAATTGCAGGCAATGGGCTTGGAGAATGAGGTTTAGAAGCTTTGCTTCAATATTTGAATAGCTACTTTATCAATAGGTAGGCTCA
>JABMML010000176.1 GCA_013205585.1 Chitinophagaceae bacterium
AAAACATAACTAACTACAAATCAACGCTTTCATTTTCTCAAAAAATCTTCATAACCCTGAGGTCCCGGGTTCAAATCCCGGTCTCGCTACATGAAAATCAAGGACTTACGTTAAATCGTGGGTCCTTTGTTAATTTAGATTTACTTTGTGTCTGAATACGCTTGGAGTGGAAAATAATTTTGTTTTGTGTATAAATGAGTTGGTAATAACTTCCAAAGACACTAAAAAAATATACAATGACAGCAAAAATTAAGGAAAAAGGAATTTATTGTATTGAAGGGCTTTGGGATTATGGAAATATTCAAGACGAAACAACTGTACTTCCAATTTTAGATTTACTTGAAAAGAGAGGTTATTGTAATTATATTTATCATGACTGCGCTACCAAATCTGAACTTGAATATTTTCTTGAAAAGTGGAAGAATAAAACAATAAATGAAAAATACCCAATTCTATATTTAGCATTCCATGGAGACCCAGGCTATATATTTCTAACTCATAAAGACAAATATTCTCTTATAAAATTAGCTGACTTTTTAGGAGATAAATGCACAGGTAAAATTATTTACTTTGGATCATGCTCGACTTTAAATATTGACAAGCGTAAAATCAATTCCTTCCTTAAAAAAACAGGTGCTATTGCTGCAATTGGATACAAAAGAGATATTGACTGGATACAATCAGCAGCTTGCGATTTATTTGTATTTGAAGCTTTGCAAAGTGACAAGCTTGATACAATAGGGGTTAAAAAAATGCATAAGAAAATAATTAGTGATTATGGAAACCTACATAAAATTTTAGACTTGAGATTTGTAATTAATGATAAACTACATTTTAGTAGACAGAGAAAATAAAGCTACTGCCACATGAAATCGGGTCAAATCGGTTGATTTCGGTTTTATCAAAATATAACTAACTACAAATCAAATTTCTCCCAGCCCCATGAAGGTAAGGGCTTTTCAATAGGTTTAGTGATATCAAATGTAACAGTGAACAACCTATCGGAACCAATGCGACGCAAATTATAGGTGAATGTTGTATTATTAATTGAGATCCACCAAACATTTGTAGCTGCTGCAGGTATTGTTTTGACTGTTATTTGGTCTGCGGGAAAAACTGCGATGCCAGGCAAGCCACTATTTGTAGTTGTTCCTCCGTACATGGTTATGGCGTCATTTGTTCCATCCTCGTGTCGATGGTCGTGTTTAAGCTCGATTCTGTCTTTCACCTTCGTTAATATCCAAGTCCTACTCCTGTTTTCGCCAACATTAAATGGTATCAATAATTGGTCTTCTGAACATGACAAAACATACATCACCAATCGCTTTCCGCTAAAACCATCATTGGCCGTTGCACCACTAGTAACCGTTCCTTCGTATGTTTTACCACAATGCTCCTTGAGCTTTTGCCAAAAATGATCAGCTCCTAAGGTGTCGCCAATAACTGATTGCTCTTTGAAAAAATATGGCGTGGAAGGTATAGCCCATACATTACTTGAATTAAGTATTATAAAAATAATGGCAAACAGGGCAGAACGAACTTTGATCATATTAAAAGTTTTGTACAGGTATTTTAGTAATTAGTAACTTGTCTATCTTTTGCCCATCTTTATCTATTACTTCTAAAATATAATTTTCAAGATTAATTTTATCTCCAATAGATGGGAGACTATCAAATTTATGGATAAATAATCCAGCGACAGTTGTGTATTTGTCATTCTGTTTTAACTCTAAGTCAAAGTATTTTATAAAATCCGCTGCAGCGTAATGTCCATCGACTAGCCAGCTAAAGTCATCTCTTTGAACTACTTCAAATTCTGTTTGACTCTGATCTGTTACGCTACCTAGTAAAGCATCAACAATATCGTCCATAGTTACAATGCCAATAGTACTTCCGAATTCATCCAAAACAATTCCATAATGCATTCTATCTTTTTTAAATCGCTCTAAAACTTTGTAAGCAGACATGTTTTCATTGATAAATAAAGCTGGTTTAATATAGTTTGTCAAATCGAACTTTTCTTCATTAAAGTCAACAAATAGGTCTTTAATAATTATAATACCAACTATATCATCAATGTTATCATCTTTACAAACAGGGTAGGCTGAATGCTTTTCGTCATTGATCTTCTTTTTTATAAGTTCAAAGCTGTCTTCCAAATTCAAATATACTATAGAGCTTTTGTGTGTAAATAAGGTATTAACTTTTCGATCCCCCAATTCAAAAACTCTTTGAACTATATCTTGCTCTATATTTTGAATTTCTCCTGTATCAGCACTTTCTTTTATGATAGATTTAATTTCGTCTTCGGTGATGGATTGATTATCTATATTTTTTATTCTAAAAATTTTTAAGATTACATCATTGGATACTGCAAGTAGTAAAACAAAAGGTCTAGCAAGAATGGATAGTAATTGCATTGGTTTAGCAATAATAATTGCAATTTGTTCTGGATATGCCATCCCGAGGCGCTTTGGGACAAGCTCTCCTAATACAATAGACAAGTAAGTAATCAATACTACAATAGTACCAACAGCAACTTCTTCTGCATAGTGAGCAAGAGATGAAAATTTAGCAATATATTTTGTTAAATCTTCTGTTAGTTTGTCGCCACTAAATATACCAAGTAGAATTCCAATTAATGTGATACCTATTTGAACAGTTGATAAGAAATAGGTTGGCTTTTCGGAAAGAGATAATGCGACATTGGCACCATTTTTCCCTTTTTTCTTTGCTTTTTCTAACTTGTACTTTTTTGAGGCAACAACAGACATTTCTGACATGGAGAAGATGCCATTTAAAAGGATTAAACCTATAATTATTATTATTTCCATTGTTAAATTGAATTGTAAAGTTAAATGTAATCGTCCTGTTAATATAATTAGGTTTAAATAATTACACCACTTAGACCTAATGTATTACTGTGTGAGGGAAACACCCCCTGAAATTGATTGATTTTGGCTTCGCTACATTAAAATCAAGGACTTACGTTAAATCGTGGGTCCTTTGTTG
>JABMML010000177.1 GCA_013205585.1 Chitinophagaceae bacterium
CTTTTATTAAACAAAACCTCCTTTTTATTGTTCTTATACTTGAATTTAAAAAGTTAAAGTATATGCGTTGGTTTAAAGTGGTTTTTGCAGGTTTATTGGTGGTTTTTAGTATACATCTTGCTGCAGCGCAAGCTACAGTTCAAAATAATGGTAAACTGAGTGGTTTTTTGGTGAACAGAAAAACGCAGCAAAATGCAGCAGGTCTTTTGGTGTCATTAACACCAATTGGTGCAAAAATAATCTCAGATAGCAATGGTGCATTTAGGTTTACAAGTCTTTTACCGGGGGCTTATGCTATTAAAATTACAGGGCTAGGCATACAAGATAAATTACTGACCAATGTTATTGTAACATCGGGTAATGAAAATATAATTACCATAGAACTTGAACCTGCTTTTAATGTATTAAATGCAGTCACCGTTACAAGTAGACGAAATACAGCAAAAGCAACCACCTTAGAAAGTCCATTAAGTATTCAAAGGCTTACGGCGGAAGATATAAAAGCAAACCCAGGCGGTAATTTTGATATTAGTAAAGTAATTCAATCTTTACCAGGGGTGGGTGGTGGTGCCGCAGGAGGTACCTTTAGAAATGATATTGTTATAAGAGGCGGTGCACCCAGTGAAAACGTATTTTATTTAGATGGTATTGAAGTACCTATTATTAATCACTTTAGTACGCAGGGTAGTGGCGGAGGCCCTCAGGGTATATTGAATGTAAGTTTTATTCAGGATGTAAAATTGAGCACTTCTGCATTTGACGCTAAATATGACAATGCCTTAAGTAGTGTTTTTCAGTTCAAACAAAAAAATGGTAACGCCAATAAATTGCAAGGTAATTTTAGAATGAGTGGTACAGAAGTAGCTGCCACTTTAGATGGGCCTATTTCTAAAAAAACAACTTTCTTAGCATCCGTTAGAAGAAGTTATTTAGAATTATTATTTCAAGCATTGGATTTACCTATACGTCCTAACTATTGGGATTATCAATTTAAGACCACTACAAAAATTGACGATAAAACTACACTCACTACACTTGGACTTGCGGCCATTGATGAATTTAGATTAGCAGCACCTAGAGAAGTAACACCAGAAAAATTATTTGCTATTAATAATAATCCTTTGGTGAACCAATGGAACTATACCCTTGGAATTGCTTTAAAAAAATTAATTCAAGATGGGTATTGGAATTTATCGCTTAGTAGAAATACATTAGACAATCAAGCAGATAGATACGAGGACAATGAAAATCCTTCTGACGCATCGCGCATTTATCAAATTAGAAGTAATGAAACAGAAAATAAATTAAGGTTCGATGTTACTAAAAATAGTAATAATATTACTGTAAGTTATGGCTTAGTGGCGCAGTATGTTCAATTTGATAATTCCTTTTATCAATTATTCAGACCTACTTTAAAAGACAGTGCTGGAAATACAATTCAAAACGCAATTACATTTAATACCAATACTGGGGTTAATTTTTTAAGGTATGGTGGGTTTGCACAATTGGGAACAAGATTATTTGATGACCGCTTAGCAGTAAGTACAGGTATTAGAGCAGATGCAAATAGTTTTGAGTCAAGTAGTCAAAATCCTTTGGATCAATTGAGTCCTAGAATTAGTTTAAGTTATGCATTAAGCAATGCATGGAATTTTAGTGCAAGTTATGGTACCTATTACCGACTGCCTAGTTACACGCAGTTGGCTTATACCAATAATGGATTCACCAACCCGGGTAAGTATATCAGGGCTAATCACTATGTGGCTGGATTTGAATTTTTACCATCTAGTACAACACGTTTTACTTTTGAAGGATTTTATAAAGGGTATAAAAATTATCCAGTAAGTATATTAGATGAAATTAGTCTTGCCAATAAGGGTATTGAATTTGGTGCCATAGGAAACGAACCTATACAACAAGATGGTACTGGAAGGGCCTATGGTTTTGAGTTTTTTGCGCAACAAAAATTAACTGAAAAATTCTTTGGTGTATTTAGTTACACTTTATACTGGAGTGAATTTTCTGGCCTCGATAAAAAATTAAAACCAGCTAGCTGGGATAACAGACATTTAATTAGCGCTACTGCAGGCTATAAGCTTCCAAAGAATTGGGAGCTTGGCATTAGATTCAGGTACCAAGGTGAAGCACCTTACACGCCTTATAATGCAGAGCAAAGTAGATTGAACTATTTAACATTGGCGTCGGGTGTATTTGATTACGATCAAGTAAACACCTTAAGATTAAAGGCTTTCCATTCTGCAGACCTTCGCTTAGATAAAAAATGGAACTATAAAAAAACAACTTTTGATTTTTACATCGATATCCAAAATTTCTATGCATCTAAAAGCACGGGTTCGCCTCAATATACTTTTAGAAGAAAAGAAGATAATTCAGCTTTCATAACTACCAATGGAAAACCTATAC
>JABMML010000178.1 GCA_013205585.1 Chitinophagaceae bacterium
GATTTATTGCATTGGGAAGTTTTGGAAAATGAAGAAAGTAAAAAAATAGTATCGGTCCTTACGCCAAGACCTGGTTATTTTGATAGTCGATTGGTAGAGCCAGGTCCATTTGCATTGTATACTTCAAAAGGTATTGTGCTTATTTATAATAGTAGTAATGCAGCCAATAACAACGACCCCTCTAGTCCCAAATTTACTTATGCAGCAGCCCAAGCTTTATTTGATACGGCTGCACCCTATAAACTTATTGATAGAGCTGCTAAGCCGTTTATTCAACCTGACAAACCTTATGAATTAAAAGGTGAAGTCAATAATGTATGTTTTGTGGAAGGCTTGGTGTATTATAAGACTCAATGGTATTTATACTACGGCACTGCCGATTCTAAGATTGCAGTGGCACTTGCTTCAGATCACTAATGAACAATCTTACCTAGGAACTGATTATTTAAATAGTAGCTACTTAAAATTAATGCTGCTTTAGGGTAAAACTTTGATAATTTTTTCAGCAATAAATTTTGCCGTTTCTTTTTCAACGCCTTGTACATCTTTAGATACAAGTGGCGATGCTAGTACATGATTCTCTGTTTTGGGCATTGCTTTTATCACTTTCAAATGATTGGGTGTACTTATTTGTGTGAACATTCTTTGTGTAGCAGCCACTTTGACTACTTTATCTTGATGTGCATCATCTTTATAATAATATAAGGCTAAACAAGGCTGGTTTACTTTTTTAAATAGTTGCTCATTCATAGTGGCTTCTATTAAATTTTCTAATGCAACAGTGGCTTCTAAACGGTAATGGGGGTTCCAGTATTTAGGAAAATCTTTGTGCGTATAAGCTACATTATTGAATTTACTACCTTGAACCATTCTTGCAATTTGTAAACCCCAAGGATCATTTAATAAGAAAGCACTAGGATTATTAATTTCAATATTCGGAGAATATAAAATGAGTCCAGCAATTTCAGGAAAATTGGCTGCCAACTTTAAGGATAAAGTGCCTCCGGTAGAGGTGCTCATTAAAATTACTTTTTTACCTATTTTTTTTCCAATCGCATAAGCTTCTTTAGCAGATACCCATAAATTTTCAGCTGTTAAATTTAGCATAGCATCTGAACCTGTTAAACCATGCTCTGCTAATCTTGCTAAATATAAATTACAATTAAATTGTTTAGCAATATTTCTGTGTACCGGATCGCCTTCCATTTGACTAGCGCTAAAACCATGTAAATATACAATCGCATATTCTGTTACTTGATGGCTACTATCTGCCCAAATAATTTTCGCTTCATTATTTGCTTTTATTTTAAAATTACTTTCCATTTCGCTTACATAATCATCTATGGAAATTTGATTGGAAATGTAAGGAAGTACGTCGTCAAAAAAAGGTTTTTCAGGATGCGGGCCCAGCAAGTAAATAGCGGCAATGTTGATAGAAATAAAGAACCCTATTTTCAACTTCCGCATTTATGCTATTTTGCGCTAAAACTAGGCCAAATGTCTTGGTTTAAAAAAATATTTTATGTACCTTAAATATCTAAAATGTTAGTATGTCTGCACAAAGGTTTTTATCACTAGATGTTTTCAGGGGAATGACTATTTGTTTGATGATCATTGTCAATACGCCAGGTGATGGCGCGCAAACTTTTGCGCCCTTTATGCATGCAAGCTGGCACGGTTTTACACCTACTGATTTAGTATTTCCTTCTTTCTTATTTGCCATGGGCAATGCCATGAGTTTTGTTTTACCTAAATGGGATAAATTAAGTAGCCCTATCTTTTTATTGAAAATAACAAAGCGAACAGCGCTTATTTTTTTACTAGGATTTTTAATGTACTGGTTTCCTTTTACAGGGCCATTGAGTGATACAAGAATTTTAGGTGTCTTACAAAGAATTGCTTTATGTTATGGCTTTGCGGCTATCATTGTACATTATATGCATGAAAGAGTGATGATGATATTAGCTGGTATTTTATTACTGTTCTATTGGTATATATCTATAGCATATGGTTCTCCTACGGACCCTTTAAGTATTACAGGCAATGCAGGTATTAAATTTGATACTTGGTTAATGGGAGAAAGTCATATGTATCATGGGGAAGGTTTTGCTTTTGATCC